>JADGDF010000094.1 GCA_016745055.1 Thiotrichaceae bacterium
AGGAAAACCTTCTGGTAGCATTCTCCACTGACAACCACTTTTGAGTACGTACAATACTGCACAAAAGATTTCATAAAGTTCTACTTTCCTTGGACTAGTGCGTTTGTGGGCTCTTTCCAGAAGGGGTTGGATTTGTTCAAATTGTTTGCCACTTAGGTCGCTTGGGTATGTTTTTCTCATTACTTCATTATCTGACAAACTTTTGACTTTTCCAATGACTTTAAACAGGTTCTTAGAAAAATGTGCTCTACGGTTCTTACTACGAGACTTTCAACCATTTTAAGTTGGCTTGTGATGAGTTTTTCAATCAAGCCTGTCATCATGTGGAATTACTTCGCTCATTATTGGCCGAGAATTTTCAGCTTATTGCTGCTCCATAAACCAATTTTTGAGTGGCTGTGACTATATATAATAGACTAATTCCTTAATTTTTTCAGTAAGTTATTTTGCAAGTAGTCTATTATCCACTAATTTTATCTGTTTTTACACCATTTTTGCCAAATTTGTCGATAGTGGGCTTCCAATGCTTGCGTATAGCTTATGCCATCTAGTATTGAAGTGTGTTGCATTTTTTCCCGTAAACTGAGGCGTAGCGCCTGTAATTCTATTAAATTACTTGCCAATTTCACACAACTATTTACATATTCATCTTGAGTATTGGCAACTAAACTAGTTAGTCCCAAGGCAGATAAAATACTGAATCCCATTCTAGCCACATGCGTTTCACCCACCAAAGTCACCACAGGTACACCCATCCACAAAGCTTCACAAGTTGTGGTCGCACCATTGTAAGGAAAACTGTCCAATTTTATATCCACGCGATTATAAACATCCAAATGTTCTCTGGTCGTCGCAGTAAAATCAATAAAAATCAGGCGATCTTCTGGAATATTTAATTGAGCAAATAGGTCAAGAAAATATTGGCGAGTTTTGGCATCACGCAAACTTTTTGTTTTAAATAACAACTTACTATTAGGTACCGCATGAAGTACGTTAGCCCATAACTTGAATAAATCGAAGTTTAATTTAAAAAAATTGTGAAACGAGCCAAAAGTAATAAAGTTGTTATCCAAAGCAGGTAAATTTTTGACTAATGGCGCATCGGTTTCTGGTTGATAACAATAATAGCTGCCATCGGTTCTGATTAAAGCTTCTGTATTGACTTCTTCACCCATCCCAACGGGATCAGTGTAATGATCTACAATGCGGTAATCCATGACATCCAAACCCGTAGTATCAGAATAGCCCAAGTAAGTTACCTGAATTGGTGCAGGTTTATGAGCAACCACAAATTCCTTTTGGCCTGGCAAGGTTAAATTAACTAAAATATCAATTTCATCTTGGCGAATCATGGATGCTAATTCACTATCCTGTAAGCCTGCACAGGACCGCCATTGATCAGAAAATTGCTGAAAACGTTGCGTAACTTCATCAACCGGTGTATCTGTGTAATAACAGTAAATTTCAAATTGCTGATGATTATGGTGGCGCAAAATAGGTTCAAGAAAATAAGCAACTACGTTTTGGCGCAAATCTGGGGATAAATAACCGATTTTTAAACGTTTGTCAGGCGTTGACAAGTTTGTATGCGCCTGAATTAAATGTGCTAATGGTTTGGCATGTTGTTCATTGAATTGACGATGTTCAGCAAAAATGGTTTGAGCCTTATAACCTGGCACATAATGCATCCCTAATAAAATGTTGGTATGGATTGAAATATCCCGAGGATTGAGCGCCAATGCTTGTCGATAACTGTCCAGCGCTTTTTCCATCCAACCTTTTTCTTTGTATGTCTCTCCCAAATTGTTATGTGCATCTGCAAAATTTGGATGCATGGCCAACGCCTTTTCACAACAAACAATGGCTTCATCCAATTGACCCAACATGCGATAGGCATTGCTCAAATTATTCCAGGTTTCTGGGGAATTGTGTTCTAGTTCAATTGCTTTTGAATAATATTCCACGGCCGTTTGATGTTGCCCATTTTTTTTGTAAATATTGCCTAAACCTGCATAAGCATGGGCATAATTTGGATGAAGTTGAATCGCTTGTTGATAACTTTGAATCGCTAGTTCTAACTGGCTTTGCAGCCAATATACATTGCCTAGATTACTGTAATAAGCGGGTGAATTTGGATTTGCTTGGATGGCATTTTTAATATTTTCGATAGCTAATGAATAATTTTGTGTTTCACCAGCTAAAATACCTAATAAATGCCAACTATCAGCGTGTTGAGAATTGAGCTGCAATATTTGCTGGCAAATTTCTTCAGACTTTTCAAATGCACGTTGTTGGTAATATTGAGCTGCTAATTGAAAGGCTTGTTCAACGGTCAGTGTATTTTGTGCAGTTGACTGTTCATTTGTTTGTTCACACCAGGTTTGCCAACACTGTCGATAAACGCTTTCCAACTGTTGAGTAAATATACTTGCTTGCATTAAAGGTGAATTTTGCAGTTGAGTACGTAAATTTTGGCGTAAAGTAGATAAATCGGTCAAATTTTGAGCTAATTGCACACAACGTTGAATAAATTCTTGCTCTGTGTTGGCTAAACATTTTTTTAAGCCAGCCGTACTTAGTATGCTAAGCCCCATGCGGGAAACATGCTTTTCACCCACTAAGGTCACAACGGGAATCCCCATCCACAAAGCCTCACAAGTCGTTGTTGCACCATTGTAAGGAAAGGTGTCCAAACCAATATCAATGTCGTGATAAATTGATAAATGATCAAACACTGATTTCGTATGCGCTTTTAAAATCAAACGATTTTCAGTGATACCAAGTTCATTAAATTGTTGAATTAACGCTTTTTTAGTATTTTCATCTGCTAAACTGCGATTTTTAATTAAAAATTTAGCGGTGGGAATAGCCTGTAGTACTTGCGCCCAAAGGTAAAGGGTATATTTATTTAACTTGCTTTTATGGTTAAAAGAACCAAAAGTAATATAGTTTTTTCCACTTGCAGGTAACGGATTTATTTCTGGAATCTTTGGATAAGGTGTATAACAATAATAGCTGTTAGGCAATCTGATCAATTTTTCAGAAGAAAAAAGATCACTTTGAGGTTCAGGATCGGCATAGTTATCGGATAAACGATAGTCAATACTCGTTAGGCCCGTCGTATTCGAATAGCCTAAATAAGCCATTTGAACAGGTGCTGACTTTCTTGCAAAAACCAATAAACGATTATTAGCCGTATGACCATTTAAATCAACGAGAATATCAATCTGGTCTTGCTGAATTTTGTCAAAAAATTGGTTGTCATCTAAATTTTGGCAAGTAACCCAATGATCTACATAATTTTGTAATCTTTGAGTCACATCATCACTATGCAACTGGTTATAATAACAGTAAATTTCAAATTGCTGATGATTGTGATTGGCTAAAATAGCTTCAATAAAATAACCGACAGAATGTTCGTGAAAATCAGAAGAAATATAACCAATTTTTAATTTTTTGTATGGATCACGACTATTTTTAAATGCAGAGGTTAATGGCGTTAATGCCAAGCAATGTTGTTGATTAAATTGTTGATGGGCCTGAAAAGTAACTGCTTTATCATGCGTCAGCGAAGCATTCAAGGTATACAATAAATTGCTATGGATACTGGCATCTTGTGGCGTAAGTGCCAGTGCTTGTTGATAAGCGGCAATGGCTTCTGCAATGTACCCTTGATTTCTTAAACAATTTGCTAGATTGTTGTAAGCATTGGTGAAATTTGGGTTTAGTTGAATTGCTTTCTCATAACATTGAACTGCTTCAGCTAATCGGTATTGATCTGCCAGAATAATGCCTAAATTATAATAAGCATTGGCATGTGCAGGATCAAGCGTAATGGCATGTTGATGGCATTGAATTGCTTCCTCGAACTCCCCTTTTTTTTGCAAAGCAACACCCAGATTGTCGTAAATATCTGCGGCCGCATCATCCAGTTCCAAAGCGCGTTGATAACTATAAATGGCTTCATCCATCCGTCCTAATTCTTTATAAGTATTCCCCAAATTACCATGATACATTGCTATTTGGTTATTGATTGCAATTGATTGTTGGATTTGTTCAAGTGCAAGTGGATAATTTCCTACTTGACCGGCAATGACACCTAAAAAATGCAAGGCATCACTGTAAGTTGGATCAATCTGAAGAATTTGTTGGTAAATATATTCTGCCTGTTGTAATTCACCAGCTTGGTGATGTTGAATTGCAAGTTTCAGAGCGTCAGGAAGTGTAAGTGGTTCGTTATTATTCATTCGTTAGGAATACAAAAATTGAAGGATAGGAAGCAGGCACATAGCGTAAACTTTAATTTTTAACTGTCAACCTTTTTATTTTAGATTTTGTCTTATTGCTGCCAATAAAAATAACAAATTACATTTAACAGTTTAAAAGATTTTCAAATTATGTATATTTTTTGGTTTATTCCAGTTAGCTTTTGTAAAATCAAGCTTATATTAACTTAACTAGTTGATAAATAAAATAAAAAATAGGTATAATCATTGCATATTACAAGTTTAAAATAGTTTGAATAAAAGCTAATAAACATTAAATTTTAATGGATACAGGCATTATCAAGTGGAGGAAAGTGCTGATGAAACGTTTTTATTTTGAATCAATGGTTACAAATGATTTTACACAATGTTGGCAATTGCAAAATTACCCAAGTCAATTTAATTGGCTTTTTCCCAAATTTGCTTCAATATCGACCACCTCTCGACAAAACGTAATTTTTACGTTACCTTTACCTACTCAAAATCAAAATTGGCAGTTTTTTGAAGCCACAACTGGTAAACAAAGTGTCTTAGGACAGAAACCGTGGTTTTTACCCTTTACTTTTACGGTAGCTAATAGCGAGTTGTCATTGAATGCCATGCCAAACGAATCCTCTGAACGTTTTTCTTCTCAACAAGTAGAGAAAGAGAAAAATGGACTTCCTCCTCTTTCTCAAAATTTGACTAAAGTAGACAAATTAGCCAAGCGATTGTTTGATATTCTTGTTTCAGGCACCTTACTCATGTTACTTAGCCCTTTTTTATTACTTGTTGTTATCCTCATACGTTTAGACTCATCTGGTGCTGTATTATTTAGTCAAAGCCGAATTGGAAAGAAAGGTGTTTTATTTAAAATGTGGAAATTTCGTTCCATGTACAAGGATGCAGAGCATAGAAAAGCGGCTTTGCTTAAGTTGAATGAAATGAAGAATGGTGTATTGTTCAAAATGAAGAAAGACCCTCGCATTACTCGTGTAGGTCGATTTATACGTAAATACTCTATTGATGAAATTCCACAACTATGGAATGTGTTCACAGGAGATATGTCATTGGTTGGTCCACGTCCTGCCATTCCTTCTGAAGTAGCCCAATATACACCTTATCAACGTCAGCGACTACAAACAACGCCTGGTATTACTTGTATTTGGCAAGTTTCAGGGCGTTCAGAAATTCCTTTTGAACAGCAAGTAGAAATGGATTTAGAATATATTCGGACTCAATCCTTTTGGAACGATATGATTTTATTACTGAAAACCTTGCCTGCTGTTATAAAAGCAAAGGGCGCTTTTTAGTTAGATTATGCTTAGAAGTCAGGTGTTTCTTGGTGCGTGAGACGCACCCTACGGCAGAGTACTAGTTTGTAACCTGAAAGTTGTATTTTTAAGCTGCCATTCAAAATGGACGAGGTTGCAAACTTCATTGACTGTTTTGAAGATTCAGTGCTATTCAACATAGAATTTGTCAATAGTTTGAAAATAGTCAGTCAATAACACTTTTTTCACAATCCCTAATGCCACCAATACATCTAAAATGACTCTAGCCATGAGTGGTTACCCCTATCGTTTTTCGTTAGTTAATTTACCACTCAAACATCCCAAAAAAGAGAAAGAAAAAATATAGTATAATGCTCAGTCATCAGGTTTATATGGTACTTGATGCGGTACTTTGCATTATTAGGTAGGTACCTGCATTTGCCATAGCACAGCAAGCTCAATTTCCATCACTCACAAAATGTGATGTTAGGATTAAACCTCTGGGACATTATCTCAGAGGTTTTTCGTTGTTTTATAGGAATGATTTAATGGACCAGTCAATGACCCGTAGTGAAAAAAAAGCAGTTACTGCCCTGGCAAGCATTATGGCCACTCGTATGCTGGGGCTATTTTTGATTTTACCTGTATTTGCGCTTTATGCACACGATTTACCTAATGTTACTAGCTTGGAAGTTGGTATTGCCATTGGTATTTATGGATTAACCCAAGCCATTTTTCAAATTCCCATGGGCATGTTGTCAGATCGTTGGGGAAGAAAACCAGTGATTATTATCGGTTTATTAATTTTTATTGCGGGCAGTATTGTGGCTGCACTTTCTGAGTCAATTACTGGCATTATTATTGGACGTGCCTTGCAAGGTGTTGGGGCAATCGCTTCCGTTGTGTTGGCCATGACTGCAGATTTAACCAGCGAAGAACATCGTACTAAAGCCATGGCAACAATCGGCATTAGCATTGGCATATCATTCATTTTTGCACTGATGTTAGGTCCTATTTTGCACCAATGGATTGGTATGCAAGGTATTTTCTGGTTTATTGCCCTGCTTGCCTTACTTGCCATCGCAATCTTATATTTAGTTGTCCCCACACCCAAACATACTTGTTTTCATCGAGATGCTGAACCGGTGCCGACGCAATTTAAAAAAGTATTGGTGGATACCCAATTATTGCGCTTGGATATTGGTATTCTCATACTGCATTTTTTACTGGCGGCTTTATTCGTTGAATTGCCAATTTTACTGGTCAAAACACAATTGGATGCCATTCATCATTGGCAAGTTTATTTGCCTGTGCTCACAGTTGCCATGGTCTTGATGATACCCTTTATTATTTATGCTGAAAAATTTCGGCATCTTAAACTTATTTTTGCAAGTTCCGTTGTTGGATTATGTTTATCCCAACTTGGTTTTGTCTATTTTTATCAGCACTTATTTGGTATGGTTTGCCTACTTATTTTATTTTTTACTGCATTTAATATACTTGAAGCTAGTTTACCTTCATTGGTTAGCAAATTTGTGTCTCCTGAAAGTAAGGGAACAGCAATGGGTGTTTATACCACAGCGCAATTTCTAGGTACATTTCTAGGGGGATTAGTAGGCGGATGGTTACACACACATTATGCCATAGAAATGGTATTCAGCTTATATGCAGCGCTTGCATTAATATGGGTTATATTAGCAGCAACCATGCAAAAACCTCCTTATTTAATCAACCACCTACTCTACATTGGTAATATTGATGCACAACAAGCCATTCAATTGACTCAACGTCTAAGAAAAATCCCAGGAGTAGCAGAAGTCATTATTATAATAGAGGATGGAATTGCTTATTTGAAAGTAGATAAAAAGCTAGTAGACTTTGTAACATTAAATCAATTTTCAGTCGTTCATGAATAAAAAACAAAAGGGGATTTCATTGTGGCAAGTAAAGGTTTGAATAAAGTCATGTTAATTGGTCGTTTAGGTGGCGATCCTGAAGTCCGCTACAGTGCGGCTGGTATGGCTATTACGAATATCAATATTGCAACCAATCAAAGCACCAAAGATAGACAAACAGGAGAATGGGTAGATGTTACTGAGTGGCATCGCATTGTATTGTTTGACCGTTTGGCGGAAATTGCCGGCGAATACTTACGTAAAGGCTCTCAAGTTTATGTTGAAGGGCGCTTACAAACGAGAAAGTGGCAAGATCAAAGTGGCCAAGATCGTTGGACAACGGAAGTGGTTGCTAATGAAATGCAAATGTTAGGTGGTCGTTCTGATAATGCAAGTGGTGGCTACGGTTCAGGGCCTTCAACAGGTAGTGAATATTCACCAGCTCCTCAGCAGCAAGCACCACGTCCTGCCTCACCACCTATGCCTGCTGCTGCCACGACTTCTAATAATAATTTAGATGATGATGTACCGTTTTAAATGATTTAAAAAAATTGATAGCTTTAATTGGGGTGAAATCTTATCAAGTCGTGATAACGTTGGGGAACGGAGCAACGTAGTGTTTTCCAATGGTAAAGAGGATATGTCAAAGCAACTAACAAACATCTCGCCAAAAATTGAGATGGTGTATCTGTTGTCCAGTAGTTAGCTGACTTGAGAAGTTGCCAAGGTTTTGTGGCATGGTTTTCATGTCATTTTTGTGAAAATGACAATTTTTCATTAGATTAGGTATAAAACTAGAAACAATATAAAAAACATGGTAAAATTTTAATATGGAAAATATAAAACCTAATTATAATATAGCTATCGCAGATTTTACTTTCTCTTATTTGCCTTATCAGGCTTTTCAGGACTCATTTACGAATCAATTTGGACACATTACCTAAAACTATTTCTAGAGTCATGCGGCATATGCTCAAACTCTGGTTTTAACCATTTTCATGGGTGGTATCGCTATTGGCGCTTGGATTGCTAGTCAGAACAGTCACAAAATTAAAAACCTGTTGTTGGGCTATGCCATTGTTGAAGGTATTATTGGGCTTTTTGCCCTGTTTTTCCATTTTACCTTTGTCAATGCAACCCAGTGGGCGCACTTTTCTATAATTCCTGAAATTGGTTCATTAGCTTGGGTCAATGTTTTCAAATGGACACTTGCCTTATTACTGATTTTGCCACAATCTATTCTGCTGGGAATGACGTTTCCACTTATGAGTGCCGGTATTATGCGACGCTTTCCTGCGACACCAGGCGCTTCAATTGCCATCCTCTATTTTTCCAATAGCTTAGGTGCTGCTACTGGTGTACTCATTAGTGGTTTTGTATTAATTAGTCAAGTAGGTTTACCTAGCACAGTATTGACAGCTGGTTTAATTAATATTCTGTTAGCCCTCGTTGTTTGGGGACTATGTCGACAAGATGTCTACCGTCAACCTGTTTCTTCAACAACAACTTCAAAAACAACTTTCAACACATTGTATCTTGTATTTTTACTTTGTGCAGCGTTGACAGGGTTTGCCTCATTTTTATATGAAATAGCTTGGATTCGAATGTTAAGTATGGTGTTGGGTAGCTCCACACATTCATTTGAATTAATGTTAAGTGCTTTTATTCTAGGCTTAGCGATTGGTGGTTTATGGATTAAGCGCCATATAGAAACATTAAGCAGTCCAATTAAAACCCTTGGCTTAGTGCAGATTGTCATGGGTGTATTTGCTTTATTGACGCTTATTTCATACAACTATTTATTTGAATTGATGAGTTTTATCCTGCGGGCGCTCAGCACGACAGAACAAGGCTATATTTTATTCAACCTGTCCAGCCATGCCATTGCTTTACTTGTGATGCTACCCGCAACAATTTGTGCCGGTATGACATTACCTTTACTCACCTATTACTTAATTAAAAAAGATCATGGTGAAAAAGCTATTGGCCATATTTATGCAGCAAATACTTTAGGCGCAATTATTGGTATTATCATTGGTGTGCAATGGATTATGCCACAATGGGGTGTGAAAAACTTAATTACTATTGGGGCAACCATCGATATACTGCTGGGTTTAGGGTTATTATGGTATGTTAGTCAAACATTTAGCCGTATACGTTGGGCAGTAACAGTGGGAATTGCTATTACTTGGATTATTGTCAATACATTATGGGTAGAGTTGGATCCTGGTAGAATGTCTTCAGGAGTATATCGTTATGCTAAGATATACAATGAAATAACAGACAATATCTCTTTATTCCATAAAGATGGCAAAACAGCTTCTATTGATTTATTTTATGATAATTATTTAAAAAATAAAATTGTTATCAGTACTAATGGTAAACCTGATGCAGGTATTGGTATAAATCATCCTTCGAGCGATGAAATAACGATGATACTACTTGCTGCTTTACCTTTAGCTATTCACAATAACCCTAAATATGTTGCAAATATTGGTTTTGGCTCAGGTTTAACTGTAAATACGTTATTACATGATCCTCGCATAAAACAAGTTAATACCATAGAAATAGAATCTGCAATGGTTGAAGCAGCGCGCGGTTATGGTAAATCAGTTGAAAAAGCCTATATTGATCCACGCAGTCATATTCATATTGAAGATGCCAAAACTTTTTTTACCAATTATCAGAAAAAATATGATGTAATTATCTCTGAACCGTCAAATCCTTAGGTAAGCGGTATTGCCAGTTTATTTTCTACAGAATTTTACCAGTTGATTGTTCACCACTTAAATGAAGAAGGACTTTTTGTTCAGTGGTTACAATTATATGAAAGTAATATGCATCTTATGTCTTCTGTAATGAAAGCAATCTCTGAAAATTTTGGAGACTACGCAATTTACTTTACAAATTCTAGCGATGTGATGATTGTTGCTAAGAAGCAAGGTAAAATTTCCAATCCAACAGGGATGATTTTTGATTTTTCGGACATGGCAACAGCCCTTAAACGTCTGGAAATTTTAAATGAACAGGATTTGTTAATCAGGAAAGTAGGTAGCAAACGCATTTTAAACCCTTTATTTCAATCTTTTAATATTTCGACCAATTCTGATTATTTTCTTGTATTAGCTCAAAAGGCACCAAAATCAATGTTTTTAAAACAAATGGTTCCAGAATTAGAAGATTTAAATTCATTCGCTATACCCATTGCAGAAATTTTGGCAGATAAACCACCGCTTAAAGTTTCTAGTGTTAGCAAAAATTTATTTTTATATTCAGCTAACATTGCGCGTCAAGGACATTTTATTTTTCAGCATTTGCAATCAGTTGAAAGTTCAAAAATTTCACCAAAATTGAAGTTCGACGCAAAGACACTGAGTTTGTTACAAAATATTCAAGCTTCTTTTTGTGATATGCTTTCTGCAGAACAGACTTGGTTGCCTCACTTACACAAATTGGCTAAGTTTACTGTACCTTTTCTATCACCACCAGAAATGGCTGTGATATGGCAACATATTGAGTCAAAACCTTGTTTTGAACAGTTATCAGAGAAAGTAAAAAATTGGGTTAATATTTACAAAGCAGTTGGTGCGCGCAATTTTGAAAAAATGCAACATTTTGCAGTGAGTTTATTACCTAAAACAGGTGAAATAGCAGCATCCAAAGAAAATCATTATTTGTTAACTGTTGCAATGTTAGCTTATGATCAACTCGATCAACCTAGAAAAGCAATGGTTTTATCCCAACGTTACAAAAATTGGAAGAACCCTCCC
This sequence comes from Thiotrichaceae bacterium, assembly GCA_016745055.1. Classification (GTDB taxonomy): domain Bacteria; phylum Pseudomonadota; class Gammaproteobacteria; order Beggiatoales; family Beggiatoaceae; genus JADGDF01. The sequence goes on from JADGDF010000094.1 coordinate 11,184, forward strand.
ATAATTTTGCGCTTTATACTTACTTGGATGAGTAGTCAACCGTTATCAAGGTAGGTACCTTTGCGTTCAGGATGAATGTTTAGGAATGGGAACTCAATAAAATCAGAAACAAGACCTGGCAGGTTTTAAAAACCTGCCAGGTCTGATTGAAAACTGATGGAAGTTATTTAATTCTTGCTCCTAAGAAAAAAATCTGAATAAGTTTTATTTATCAATTTTCAAGCGCTCTACTACTCGACCATTTTGTAGATGTTCGCTAATAATTTCATCAATATCTGTTTTATCCACAAAGGTATACCAAACGGCTTCTGGATAAATCACCACTACAGGACCCAAACTACAACGATTTAAACAACCTGCCATATTTACACGTACTTCACCGGTTCTAACTAAGCCCAGCTCCTTCACTTTCTTTTTCATGTATTTACGCATGGCTAAAGCGTCGTGTTGTTGACAATCTTGATCGCTTTGTTTGCAGTGTTTTCCATCCGGTTGACGTTGATTGGTGCAAAAAAATACATGGTAACGATAATAAGAGGCTGACATTTTACTTCCTTATTTGTTAATCCTGCCAAAAATACGATTCATACTTCCCACTTAGCTCAACATTTTATATATACTAGCCAATTATTATCAATAGCAATGTTTTTTTAGTCCAGGTGGCATGGTCGCTGCTTTAGTTAAATACCCTAAAGAACCTGTAAAAATAAGTTCTGTGAAAAAATAAGTAGGTTGGACCTTATGCTTTAATGAATCTACTCATAGTTTATGCCCATTTCCGAGTTTGGTAAAAGGTTCATTTCATGAAATCAATGAATATTTTAGTTATAGAAGAAGACGCGCAAGATTACTTGGCCATCAGGGAGCTATTTGATGCTCAAAATCATCGCTTTTTAGTTGAATGGTCGCCGACTTGTGAAAATGCGTTCAAGCTCACAAAACAAACATATTATGATATTTGCTTAGTAGGTTATCATCCTTCCCAGCCTCACCATTTTTTTGCCTGGTTATATGAAGATAGTAATTTGCCAATAATTTTATTAGTTAAACCAGAATATATTGTGGATAAATACTTATTAAATAAATATCAAAGTTACTACTTATATAAAAATACTTTAACCTGGCAAGTATTGGAATGCGCAATTCATTATGCTTCTCGCTTACTGGTTTTGTTGCAAGATGAAAGAAAATTCCGAACTATTTTTAATCATACAAATGCATTTATTGGGCTTATTGACATTGATGGTATGCTATTAGAAATTAATAGTGCGGCTCTACATTCTATTGGAATGCAACAACATGCTGTTATTGGCATGCCCGTTTGGGATACGCCATGGATAAATACCTCTTCAAATACTCAAAATCAATTTAAATTTGCCGTTGAAAGCGCAGTTAAAGGTGAAGTAATACACATAGAAATCGAAGTTCAAACTAAGACTAACCAGTTATTAACCTTAGATATCACTTTAACACCCATTAGAAATAATGCAGGCAATGTGATTTGGGTATTAGCAGAAGGACGGGATTTAAGTACTCAAAAAGAAATAGAACAACGATTGCACCATACAACCCTATACGATCAACTAACAAGCTTACCTAATCGGCACTTATTTATTGAACAACTAGATCAGGCTATGCAGCGAGTAAAGCAAGAGGATGATTATCATATTGCTGTCCTATATCTTGATTTAGACCGTTTTAAAGTAATTAATGCCAGTTTAGGGCACGACATGGGCGATTGGTTAATTATGGAAATCGCCCAACGCCTACAAACTTGCGTTCGTGAACCTAATGTTTTAGCGCGTTCTGGTGGAGATGAATTTATGATTTTACTGGAACGACTTGAAGACTTTACTGACGCAACCAAACTCGCATCCCATATTTTAAAAACCCTGGCTCAACCTTTTTCCCTTGATGGTCATGACATCGTTACCTCAGCTAGTATTGGCATTGCTTATAGTTTAAATGGAGAAGACAGTACAGATTTATTGCGTGATGCAGATACAGCCATGTACAAAGCCAAAAGTCGGGGTAAAGCTTGTTATGCAGTATTTAAAAATCACATGCATACACAGGCAATTTCTCGTTTTCAAATTGAGTCTGACTTACATCAAGCGCTTGAAAAAAATCATTTAGTATTGTTTTATCAGCCTCAAACAGAACTGGCTACCGAAAAATTGGTGGGTATGGAAGCTTTAATTCGCTTTTGCCATCCACACAAAGGTTTGTTACCCCCAAACGAATTTATTCCTATCCTTGAAGACACCGGTAATATTAGTTCAATTGGTGAATGGGTACTGCACACAGCCTGTAATCAACTTAAAGTTTGGCTGGATGCGGGACTCATGATTGAACGTATCTCAGTCAACGTATCAGCCCACCAATTTCGCAATAAACGCTTGATTGACTACGTAGCAGAAGCTATCGGAAGCTCAGGACTCGCCCCCAAATATTTAGAATTAGAACTCACTGAAAGCATTTTATTAGAGAATACTCAAACCGCAATTAAAACATTATCGCGTTTTAAAGAAATGGGTATTCGCGTCACCATTGATGACTTTGGGACAGGATACGCTTCTTTAAGCTATTTAAAACGTTTTCCAGCCGATTGTTTAAAAATTGATAAATCTTTTATTGATGGTGTGATTTCCGCACCTGAAGATGCAGCCATTACTGTCGCTACGATTGATATGGCCCATGCACTAGGTTTAGCAGTCATTGCTGAAGGTGTAGAAACAATCGAACAACGGGATTTTTTGCGGGATCACGGTTGCGATTTAGCTCAAGGTTATCTCTATTCCCCGCCAATGGAAGGACAAGCTTTTTTTGAGTGGGCAAAGCAATATAATAAAATGACCGAGCATTGTAGCACTAGCTTAATATTTTAAGTGTCATTCATTTAGATTTTTTCCTGGGCAATTGTGTCAAAGGGTAGAGTGCATTAGTGATAGAGGCGGTTAATCCACTGATATAAATGACAAGTGCTGCTGGCATACCAAAGTGAAGCAGAAATACACCTGCAATCAAAACACTACCTGGAACATACGCTAACACCATGGTGCGATTTAGGTTACTATTAAAGCTGCTGGCAATGTCAAATAATTGATTCAATTGTTGTAAGGAGTGACTGACCAACACAATTTGAGCGCTGTCAGTTGCTACAGTGGTTGCCCCTCGTAAAGAAACAGAAACATCAGCTTGCCTCAGCGCAATAGCGTCATTAATTCCATCACCAACAAAACAAACTTTACGTCCTTGTTGCTGTAGTTTTTCAATCATCTCTGCTTTACCTTCAGGCAAAACTTCAGCAAAAAAGTCATCAATACCAAGACGTTCAGCAAGGTGTTGGGTAGGATATGTATGATCGCCAGATAAAATATATAGTTTTAAACCACGCTTATGTAATTGGCGAACTAATTTGTTTGTTTCAGGACGTAATTGGGCTTGTAATTCTATCGCACCAATAATTTTTCCCTCTACAGCCACCATCACCAAGGAATTACCAATCTGTTGACAGTAGTCTTGCTGCACTAAAATATCTGCGGGTATTTCAATCTGAGTTTGTTGCATAAAACGTTTGCTACCCACTTGAATTGTTTGTCCTTGGTAATGTACTCGAATACCAAAACCAATTTCATAATCTGCTGAGTCAGGTAACACATAAGTTAGTTTGCGTTGTTCTGCCTCTGCTAATATGGCTTTTGCAATGGGATGGGTTTGGCGATGTTCAGCCATTGCGGCATAATGCAAAACTTGTGTTTCAGTCCATTTCCCGCAACGGTAAATTTTGCTAACTTCAGGTTGTTCTAACGTTAAGGTACCCGTTTTGTCAAATACGACCGTATCCACTGTATGCAAGGTTTCTAGGGAACGACCGTCTTTAACCAAAATACCATTGTGTGAGGCGATGTTTAAATAACTCAGCACACTTAATGGTGCGGCAATGATCATCCCAGAACCAAAGCTACTGTTCAATACAGCTGCAGCACCTACAGGACCAACGCTTAACCACGCTAGACCACTGGTGGCTAACACGGGTCCTGTCAATTTGTTAACCAATTTTTCGCTTCTTGATTCGTTGGACACACGATAATGTGAAGCATTGTCCAAGATTTCTCCAATTTGAGCAGCTAAAGTGGACTGCCCTGTTTTGTCGACTTGCATATGTATTTTACCGGTGAGCATAACGGTGGATGCAAGGACTGTATCCCCTGTCGATTTTTCCACAGGCTGAGCTTCACCAGTGAGGATATGTTGGTCAACCGTAGCGGTGCCATAAGTAATATGCCCATCAACGGGTATTGTGTGGCCACCAGACAAAACAATCACATCACCAGGTTGCAATTGCGAAAAGGGAATTTCTACTTCGGTACCTTCAACTAATAACCACACGGTAGCTGGCGCTTGACGGGCAAAGACATCTGCCAAAGCTTTGTGGGAGTAGTCTTCAGTGCGCACGGCTATTTTAAAAGCTAAAAACAAAATCGCAATAATCAGGCTACCTATGATATAAAAACCATTTAGGAAAGTAAATGTAGTAGCAAACAGTGCCATTAATTTATATTTTAAACGTTTTTCACGCAACAAAACACGTATGCTGTCAACGACAACAGGTTTCAATATATACATCAATCCTAAGGCATTGAGCAATAACAAAGGTGGGTAGAAGTAGGTCCCCAATACTGCAACACCTGTGTTTAAAGTTGACAACCCTAACCGTCGGTTTATATCCCTTTCTTGGTCGCTATATTCTTGGGCAAAATCTTGAAGTTGTGTCTCACGTTTAGCACCAAATAAGGGATCAAAACGTCGACGTATCAAAGCTTGATAACGTGTATCTGTTTTTTTGACAAAATTTGCGATGGCTTTCGTTTTGTGTTTTTTATATAAATTGAGACCGCCGTAAGCAGCACTACCTGACAGTAAAAAAGGAATTAAAGGTAACATTAAATTGCTTCCACAGAAGAAGGTGAACGGTTGATATTACACTTGGCAAGATGTATATGAAACTGCTTTTCAGGGTCTTCTCCTGAACGTATATGCTCCCAACCTGATTTTACAATCATTTCTTTCATTTCTTCAATACTCGGTTTTATTGAGTTGGATAGAACATACTTTTCGTCTTCAGAAATTTTGAGTGTGGCTTCAGCACCCGTAAATGCGTTTTTGATGTTGGCAGTTTGATTTTTTGTTGCTGTAAATTCATGTTCTACAACGCTACCTATCTCATTCCAACGTGCTTGGTAAGTAAAAGCTTCTGGGATAAAGTTGTGTGCCTGAAGGTCTCGTTTTAATTTATATAAAACACTTTTAAAACCGTTTACAGCGGTTTCATGCGGATTATAAAGGTCTAACATGGATTGAATATCTATTTTCTTACTATCCATGAGAAGAACGAGATAAGCTGTATGGGATTTTTCATTTTGTTGGATATTTCGTTCTAATTGGCTCAAAAAAGCAAGATGATTAACAACAAATTGATTTTCTAAAAAACTTTGTCCTGGCAAAGAAGGCAAATTACCAAGGGTTGAACCTGGATACCAAATAATTGATGTGGGTGTTTCAGATTGTGGTAATGCCTCTTTATGAAAATTCTTAGCTAAACCACGCACATGCATGTTTGGAAATTCACGCGCAACGACTTTGCAGGCATCTTCGGTGAATTCAGGTTCTAAATCAACTGGGAAGTAAGCTGAAGGATTTAAAATATTCAGTGCTGGAAGGGTATTTTTTCGGACAGACCATTCAGGCCCGGGGCCTAAATCAAAAAAACTGGATTCATTACCAATGATGTCCTTAACTTCCTCAATAAACTGTTTTAGAAGAGTGCCTTGTTTCTGAGGAATAAGAGAAGTTGGTAGTTCAACGTATTGCGCATAGTAGATTCCACTATTGACTTTATCACCTGGAAATTGAGGCATATCGTAAAGATAACCGCCCAAAGCCCCATTAACTCTTTTTTCGAGGTCTTCAGCAAAAGCACTAAGCACAGCTTCATAGCCCATACATAAAGATTGTCCTAAGTCTGCTGGATTAAATTCCTCAGCACTTTTATACTTGAATTTCATGAGTAATTTTTTTCTCTGGTATTGTTTGCTTGGAGGTAACTGAAAATACAATACTAAATTTTGTCAGGTATTAAATTTAGACAGTAATAATACATTTTAATGGGTAATATGACAATAATGTGCTTTCCTGGCTTTAATAATTTGAACTAGCGTAAAATAATAGAGTTGTATCACGGAATTTAAGATGGTATTTTGCGAAAAGGAGGATATAAGAAAGAACAAGTTTTGTAAACTTAGGAGAACGAGTATGAAAA
>JADGDF010000095.1 GCA_016745055.1 Thiotrichaceae bacterium
TTTTTTCTCAGCACAATCAACGTTCTTTACACTCTGTGAGTCAACTATCAACATACTTGGAGTGGCATTGCGTCCAAGGCTCTTTCGGGCCACGCCAACTTGTTTTTTTAAGAGTTGTTCAAGTAAACTTGGTTTTCCTTCATCATTAGTTTTACTCCACATCCTCCAGTAGTAATACACCAGTTGCCATTTAGGAAAACCTTCTGGTAGCATTCTCCACTGACAACCACTTTTGAGTACATATAATAACGCACAAAAGATTTCATAAAGTTCTACTTTCCTTGGACTTGTACGTTTGCGGGCGCTTTCCAGAAGGGGTTGGATTTGTTCAAATTGTTTGCCACTTAGGTTGCTGGGGTATGTTTTTCTCATTGTTCCATTATCTGACAAACTTTTGACTTTTTCAATGACTTTAAACAGGTTCTAAGATAAATACTAAAATTACGTTAAAAATGTGTAAAACAAGATTGATAAAGTGAAATCCCAAGGATTAAGACCAAATAAAGCATAATCAACGCTATAGGATAAGAAAGTTAAGGGTTGCCAGTTGGACATATGAAAACTAGTAAACATCCAAATTAAATTTTCCCAAGTTAAAGATCGGATATAGGGATTGCCTATCACATAATTATAAGTATCCCAAAGTACGAAATCATTAGAAAGTGCTGGATAAAATGCAATGGTAGTGAATAGACTTAATAAAAAAATAGCAGAAAATATCAGCAGTTGAAATTTAGTAATATTAATTCTTGACATGGATATGACTCTCTTATATTGGGATTGAGTTAAGGTAAGAAATCTAACAGAAGGGGGTATGATACTATAGAACGCTGTTTCTATTGAACTTTATGCCATCAACTCTCGCTATGATTTACATATTTTAGTACTTTGTGATCATAGTTTCGATTGAATGAATAGTAATGCCGATGCTCGGCATTACTTGGAATAAGAATTCAATTTCAATGTCGCTTAACATATGTAACGTATATAATTCGATGACACCTATTACATTACCTTCATAAACAAAAGGAATTGCAGCTGCATGCATTTCAAAATGATGAATAATATTTGTCTCTATATCTGAAAGATGGTTAATCACAATCAACTCTTTTTCCAATGCAGCTTGCCCCACCAATCCTTCTCCAAGTTTATATTCGTGTGCAAGTTTTTTACGTTGTGTATATCCTTGAGTGGCAATTAAATGAAACACTTTATTTTCCTCTTTACCCTGTACTATATAAAAAGTACCTGCTTGGGCTTTAAGGTAGCTTGTTAAGCATTGAATTATCTTATTTACTAAAACATGAATATCTTGTTCACCTCGCATATGATCATTAAGCTGTGTTTGCCCTGTTTTAAGCCAATTTTGAGCTTCGCTTTCTGCTGTCATTTTTTGTAATTTTTGCGTCATATGCGCTAAAGATTTACCTAATTGATCATCTTCGGAAAGTAATATTACCTCTTTTTCATAATGCCCTTCGGCAATTGAGTTTGCTTGTTCAATGGTTTGCTGCATACTTTTATTAACCAATTTAGCAGCCATGATCATTCCGCCAATTTCATCTTGTGCTTGATAAGCAATAGATTGTTCAACGACTCGTCCTTGGGATAGGGCAACTAGTTGTTGGTAAATACCCACCAATGGTAGGAGTAAATTACGACTAAAACTCATAATTAATATCAGTGTAATGACTATCATAAGTAAAGCAATAGTCCCTAACAATTGTTCAAATAACCTAACTGATGCCAACGCTTCTTCTTCATTTATTTCCGTAATCAATGCCCACTGGAAATCACCTATTTTTAGCGACGTATAAGTTGAAAATACTGTATTTCCCAAATAGTCTTTAGTAATATGTTGACCGGTTTTTCCTGTCAATGCTGCTTGAACACTCTTAGTTTTGACTGAACCTGTGTTGGGATTCGCAAAAGAAGCCTGGATAGAATGTGTATCTAGCGCTAGAAAAGAGTTGGAGCGCATTAAATAATCACTGCCAACGAGATAAGCTTCACCCGTGTTACTCATCCCTTCTCTTTTCTGCATGATTTTATTAAGCGTATTTTCGGTGAATTGTAAGGCAACAATAAATACAATTTCATCATTTTCTAATAATGGATGGGCCATAAAGGCACTAGGGGCATAATTACTAGGTGCATAAGGCTCATAGTCACTAATAGCAAATGTCTTATTTTTTAGTACCGTTTGTACCACTTCGTTTAATTTTGTGTGTCTATACTTACCATGCAAAATGTTAGTACCAAAGTCATCTTCATGGGCGACTGTGTAAAAAATATCTCCCTTTGGATGAATCAAAGAAAGATCATAATAATTATAACGTTCAATATAATAGCGAAAATAGCTTTCATTATTTTTTAATTGAGGTGCAATGATTTCTTCTAAGTTAATGTTACTAACAATAGCCCAATTTAGATGAGGAATAGATAAGGGGGCGTAGGCACCTAACTCCAGACGACCAGTACTCCCCATTTTTACTTTGACACGACTATTACCCAACAAGGCCTGCTCAATATCTGGGCCTACTTTAGGATAGCCAACAACCGCTACTCCCGATTCATTAATTAGCCGGTTACTGCGATAGCTAGTACGTTCATTAATTTGTCCCACTAAATAAGTTTCACCTGTTTTTCCCATACCAGGGCGCATTTGGACAATATTGTTTAATTGATCAGGTAAAATACTAAATGTAAGTACGCCAAGTAATTGATTTTCATCATCAATAATGGGTGCTGAAAAAAAAGCCACTTGTTGTTGGTCAGCAGGCGGATAAGCTGTAAAATCTTGAAGACTCACTTTTTCTTTACCCGCTTTAAAAGCAGCATATAAAGCAGTATCTTGGAACTCACGAACATTTTGGTTTAAGTCTACATTTTTCTTGATTGAATAAATAATTTTACCTCTAGGATTAATTAATAATATATCGTAGTAACCTTTAGTATTTGCATAATGTGTTAATTGATAATCAAGTTTTTGTTTTGTCACGATCAACTTTGCGGTAGACGCATCGCCAGTTTGTGACTCATCAAAAATATTTAACGTTTGTAAAACACACTGACGTTTTGAAAAAACATCAACATCCTTAAACTGTTGTTGAAAATACCATTCAATCTGATTTTGCTTATTGGCCTGAATGGCTCTTAGTTCATTTACTGTATGCTGATAAAGCAGACTGATATTTTGTGATAATATTTTCATATCTGCTTGGCGTTCACTAAAAAATCTTTCTAATTCTGATTTTTTTGCTTCTCGAATACCAACCAGACGTTCAAAAGTCGTTTCTGACAAAATATGCTGTATTTTAAAAAACGAAAAAGTACCAATAGCAATAAACGGTATCATTGCAACTGATAAAAAATAGACCAATAATTTTGTGCGTATTTTTAGTTTTGCTAACATTATTCAGGCAATAAAAGCATGCTTAAATAGAAAAAATGGATTCGTAGTATAAAATTATATCACCTGTGAGGAATTAATAGGCAGCCTAAATAAGCTATAGCGTTTTTTATTGATGCCTGCTACACTTTCATTGAGTTTGTACTTTATAAACACGAGTTTAAATCAGTTGCAGTTGGTAAGTTAAGTTTTTAAAGCAAAAAAATCATTGAAGCTAAGATAAAGTGAGTTTGAAAAAGGATTAAATAAACTAAATGGGATGCTAATCCGTGAAAAAAAACATATTTTAAAATGCACTTACCTCGTACTCGAAGACCTTGAAGGAATGTTACAACCTGTTTAATGACAGTTATATAGACATAACACAGAAAAGATATCAGTATAAAATAAATATGAATTAGGTTTTAAATTGAAGTTTATGGGAAATTTAAACATGTATGTCATTGCTCGCTAAATTATATATGGAAATAAAACCGTGCCTACTAATACACTTTACCTTGATGATAACTGGTTAGTAGTTAATCCTAAACAGGATAATATTGCTGTTAGTAAAAGCGAACTAAAACCAGAAACATGCATAACCTTTGAGAAAAGAAGCTTTACCCTCAAGAATTCTGTATCAAAAGGGCAAAGGTTTGCGATTGAAGAAATTCCGCAAGGAAAAAAAGTGATTCAATATGGTTATCCGTTTGGTATATCAATGGGGATAAGTGAAGGAGAAGTCATCCATTCTGCCAATGTACAAGAATTGGAAAATGAACTTAATATTGAATTTTTAAATTCTCCTCCAGAAACAGCTTACATAAACAAGTATACAGAAAAAACCTTTAAAGGTTACAAAAGAGCCGATGGTAAAGTTGGTACCCGGAATTACTACTTAGTTGTACCTACATCACAATGTGCTAGCCAAGTGGCTACTCAAATTGCATTGCAAGCCAACGGAAAATATAACCTTACAGAAAATTATTTGAATGTTGATGGCATTGTCCCTATAGCCAATACTGAAGGGTGTGGCTGTGCAAGCAATCTACAAATTGAACGTTTTTTGTTGATTTTGAAAAATCACATTATTCACCCTAATGTGGGGGGCATTTTAATTATAGATTTAGGATGTGAACAGACTAATTACAGTGCATTATCCAACTATTTAAAATCTGAGGATGTTAGCCCTGATGTGCCAATAGATTGGATAACGATACAAAAAGAGGGTGGAACAAGCAACACAATTAATAAGTCTTTAAAAATTATAGAACAACGACTTGTTGAAATTAACAATAATGCTAGGACAGAGTGTCCAATTGAACACTTGATTGTTGGTACTGAATGTGGTGCGTCTGATGCTTATTCTGGAATTACAGCCAACCCCACTATTGGAAACGCTGTAGATAAAATTATTTATGGTAAAGGGAGTGGTATTTTATCCGAGTTTCCGGAGATGATTGGTGCAGAAAATATTTTGGTGCAGCGCATGAGAAATGAAGTTATCGCTTCCAAATTTAAACAAATGATGCTGTGGTACCAGGAGCTTGCTAAAAAATTGAGCGTCACAATGAATGATAACCTTGTTCCTGAAAATATTGCAGGTGGTTTAATGAATGCTTGCATTAAAAGCTTGGGGGCGATAAAAAAAGGAGGAACGACACCCATTGAAGATGTTTTGGGTTATGGACATCAACTTACCCAACGTGGGCTAAACTTAATGCAAGGACCTGGTAATGATTTGGAGTCAGTGACAGGGTTGGTGGCCTCAGGTGCAACCATTATTTGTTTTTCTACGGGTAAGGGAACCATTACAGGAAATGCGATTGTTCCCGTGATTAAAGTTTCATCCACAACAAATTTATCACATCGTTTGCCTGACGATATTGATTTTAATGCTGGACATCTTATTGAACTGAAAAACGAACGTTCACTTGATAATACTGGGGATGCGTTGTTACAACAGATAATTTCTGTTGCTTCTGGTGAACGAACCAGGCCAGAAATTAATGAACAACGACAGTTTCAAGTTTGGACTGCTGGTAAGCTTTCTTTATAATTTTTTGAGGAGAAATATATATGATTTCTGCTGTTATTATTACAGGTCCAGGGTTTCAAGATGAAGAAGTGATATACCCCTACTACCGTTTGCTGGAAGAAGAATATGAAGTTGATATTGCGACCAAAGATGGGGCAGTTGTATATGGTAAGTATGGTGTACCTGCGCGTGCTACAATGTCTGTGGCTGAGCTTGCTGTCTCCAAATTTGATCTTGTTGTTTTACCAGGTGGATTTGAAGCGCCGGACAGGGTAAGGCTTTTACCTGAAGTGCTTGATTTCATTCGAGGTATGGACGAACAAAAAAAGCTGATTGCCGCTATTTGTCATGGCCCATGGATTATGATTTCGGCGGGTATTACCAAAGGACGTAAAATGACTGCCTTTTGGAGCATTGAAGCTGATGTAAGAAACTCAGGCGCTGATTATCAACATAAGGTCCCCGTTGTTATTGATGGTAATATTATTACCTCTCCTCATTACAATGACAATGGCATTTTTATGAAAACTGTCATTGATTACATAAAAAAACAAGGTAAGTAAAATAGTTAGTACAAATTCTTATGAATAAGAATGATAAAATTTATGTAGCTGGTCATACTGGCATGGTAGGGGCTGCGTTAGTAAACCAGTTGAGAAAAAGAGGATTCGAAAATATCATTACCCGTTCTCGCTCTGACTTGGATTTATTAGATTATAATGCAGTAAAACTTTTTTTTGAGCAAGAAAAGCCACAGTATGTTTTTTTTGCGGCGGGTAAACAAGGTGGTATTTATGCCAATAATACTTACCGCGCTGATTTTATTTATGAAAACATGACCATGCAAGGCAATGTGATTCACGCTTCCTTTCTCCATGAAGTTTACAAATTGATGTTTTTTGCCTGTTCTGCCATTTATCCAAAGCATTGTCTTCAACCCATGAAAGAAGAGTATATTTTGTCAGGCATCATGGAGCCAACTAATGAGCCATTTGCCATTGCAAAAATCGCAGGACTCAAAATGTGTGAAGCTTATAATCAGCAATATGGTACTGATTTTATCACTGTCATTCCTACTAATCTTTATGGTCCTAATCAAAAATATGAATTAATGAATTCCTTGGTTGTTCCTGCATTAATTTTAAAAATTCATGAAGCTAAAATTAAAGAAGAGGACGAAGTTAAAATATGGGGTTCAGGGCACCAAGTCCGTGATTTTCTCTATGTTAATGATTTGGCCGAGGCGTGTCTTTTTTTAATGGAAAAATACCAAGGCAATGATTTTTTTAATATCGCAACAGGTTCAGGACATACAATTGCAGAACTTGCAGAAATTATTCAAAGGAACATTGGTTACAAAGGCAAGATAACTTACGATCACACCAAACCTGAAGGAGTTTTGGAAAAATTATCTGATGTTTCCAAAATAAATGCTATTGGCTGGAAATATCGTACTCAATTGGAAGTTGGTATCCACTTGACTTATCAAGATTTTTTATCAAGGAACGAAGGTAATTAACTTATACTCATTCACTGCAAATGAGTAAAATAATTATGGAATTGATAAGACAATGAGTATTAAAACATCAACAGAACCGACAAAGCGTGTCACTTTATCTCATAAAGATAAAAGTAATTTAGGTGATCTTAAAGCTCAAGCAGTAAAACATCAGACACAGCCAGAAAATTATAAAGATAAAGTGGTTATCAAGCCGTGGGGGTATGAGTTTTTAATTTTTGAAAATGAACATGTTGCTGTTTGGTTTTTATATATCAAAAAAGACCATTCAACTTCTATGCATTGTCACCCTTCTAAAAGAACCTCACTCATTATGCTTTCGGGTCAGGCATTATGCAATACATTTCGGCACCGATACTTTTTATCCGGAGGTGAACCGCTTATCATTGAAGCAGCCGTATTTCATTGTACAAAAGCATTGTCATTGGATGGGATATATGTGATTGAAATTGAAACTCCACCCGAGAAACTAGATTTGGTAAGGCTTAAAGATAACTACGGACGCACTGATCTTAGTTACGAGGGGCAAAGCCAAATGGTTACAGAAGAATTGGAAAAATACCACTATTTTTATTTTGATAAAGAACATTATAAACAACAAAAATATACTATAAGAGACCTTTTCTCAATTTCTATGCAAGATTTTGACAAAGAAAATTTAATATTAAATTCCAATACTCTCTACTGTGTTTGTAAAGGTTCAATATCAGATAATCACGATTCAATTATTGTAGATACAGGTGAAGTTGAATCAGAAAAATATTTACAGCAAATGAATATAAAAGTTGACACAAAAACTACTGTAATGAATATCAACTTTTTGGACAAACGTTAATAATTTGCTTACTCTCAACTCATGAAAAAATATCAGGCTGTATTGTTTGATTTTGATGGTGTCATTGGTCAAACAATGGAAGATAACTATTGCGCTTGGGCTTATGCATTTAATACTATTGATATCACTCTTGATAGAATTGAGTATTTTTTATTGGAAGGAATGAATACAAAAAGTGTAGCCCAGGCCATTTTAAAAAAACATGATCGAAACAAAAATTTTATAAATGAAATGGTTTCTTTGAAAGAACGGTACTACCTAGAACATAATACGTTTAAATTTTATCCGCATATTATTGATTTTATTGATGGCATAAAAAGTGATTTCAAATTGGCGCTTGTGACGGGTGCAGGTGATCACCGCTTAAGAGTCACTGTACAGAATGATAATCTTCTGAAAAAATTTGCAACCATTGTGACGGGAGATGATATTCAAAATCCCAAACCAAATCCAGAACCTTACCTTTTAGCAGCTAAATTTTTGGATATGACTCCGAGTGTGTGTTTAGTGATTGAAAATGCACCATTTGGAATTAAAGCTGCTAAAACAGCAGGTATGGATTGTGTAGCGGTTTGCTCAACACTTGAACCGGCATATTTATCCCAGGCCGATTTTATTATTGATAATACTTCCTTGCTAAAAACATTATTTTACGAAATAAGCGAATAATATGCGAAACCAAAATTATAATGTGCCTTCAGGAATTAGCTCACAATTTTCTGTTAACTTGTCATTGGAAATATTTAAAAAGATGTGCCTGGTTCGTTACTTTGAATTAGGGTTAATTGATGCAATTAAAGAAAAACAGGTTAACTACCAAGCTTATTTATCCACGGGTCAAGAAGCTATTGCCGCAGCTTTAGCTACGGAAATACGCGATTATTTAGTTTTTACTCAACATCGAGCACATGATGTGTACCTGACCTTTGGTGGCAATCCAAAAATGTTGCGGGATGAATTCTTGGGTTTACCAACAGGGACAAGTCAAGGAAAAGCAGGCTCAAATTGTTTACAATTTCATCAAAATGGCCTTGTCATGTTTGGACACCATGGTTTTATTGGCGAGAATGTACCACAAGCAGTCGGTGCTGCTTTGGCGACTAAGAAAAAAACGGTATGTTTTTTTGGAGATGGTGCTGCCGAAGAAGATTATGTTTTTTCGGCTATGGGGTTTGCGGCCACACATAAACTACCTGTTTATTTTGTATGCATTGATAATGATTTATCTATATTAACTCCTACCAAGGTTCGCCGTTCATGGAAAATTACAGATATTGCAAAAGCATTTGGTATGCCTGCAATTGATATTGCTGATGATCCTTGGACGATATTGCATCAGACCCAAGAACTTAATAATAATTTACCCGCCCTGATCAATTGTTATGTGTGTAGAGCACATTGGCATGTGGGCGTAGGAGTTGATGACCCACCTGAGTGGGATCGTTACCAATTAGTTAAAAATGAGCTGATCAGTTTAGGGCATGAACACTCAATTTCTGACATAGAAAAACAGGTACGCCAGTCAATGGAGACATTATGGGACAAGAAACTGTTGCTGAAACCATTAAAGCAATAACTCGCAAACATCTGGAAGAAAACAATAGCCTTCTACTTGGGCAATGCATCAGTGCAGTAGGTTGGGTAAATGGTACTGTACCAGACTGCCAGGGGATCATTGAGTTGCCCATGACAGATATAGCAGGTGCTGGTATTGCCGTTGGTGCAGCAATGATGGGTATACGTCCGATTTTTGTCGTTCGCTTCCAAGATTTTATGACACTAAACGGTAGCCCATTCATTAATTATGCAGCAAAATCCAAAGAACTACATGGGCGAAGCACACCTGTTTTTATCAGAGCATTGGCTTCAGAAGGTATTGGCCCTGTTCACTCTGGTGTTCTCCACAGCATGTTTATGCACTTTCCTGGTTTTTTAGTCTGTTCTCCTATGACACCCAAGGAGTATAAAAACGTTTGGCAAGTTTTTATGGAAAAGGATGATCCTGTGTTTGTCAGTGAACATAGGCTTAGTTTCCAAAGTACAGAAGAGCTGTTGGATGTAATGCACGAACACGCTGATATTACTTTGTACGCCATATCTGCATCAAGATTTCAACTTGCTGAAGTGGCAAATGAGCTTGGTAAAGAAGGGATTACATGTAACATAGTTCACATTGTTTGGTTAAAACCTTTTGATATTCTGGACCGATATTTGGAACCGTTAACACGTTCAAAACGTGGTCTAATTATTGATGCAAGCTTTGAAATATGTGGTGCTGCTCGCAGTATTGCTTATGAATTGGAACAAGCATCCGGATATCCTGTAAAAGCCTTAGGATTACAGGACAATACTAAATGTTTATGTCCTCCCTTCCAAAACAAATTTCCAGATGCGAAAAAGATTTGTGAAAGCGTTAGAAAAATACTTTCAACATAAGGTGTTTTAAGAAATGTTACAATGATATCAAAGAAAAACTTTAACAATAAACTAGCTCAAAGTGTATTTAGTACTCCATGGTTTTCCATAAAGGAAATTTCTTCTTTAACTGAAAAGCCATATTATAGTTTTTGTTGTCCTGATTCAGTTGTCATTCTGGCTCAGACGATAGAAAAAAAGCTTATATTGGTACGTCAGTATAGGCCTCCACAGGACAAACATACATTGGAATTGCCTTCAGGGTATGTTGAAGAAGTAGAATCTCCCCACGAATCTGTTCAAAGAGAATTATTGGAAGAAACTGGCTACGTTTGTGAAAAGATAATGTACTTAGGCAAACTTTATATTTGTCCCAGCCGCATAAGTAATACCATACATACTTATTGTGGAATTAATGCCAGATTAACAAAGCAAAAATGTGATAAAGAAATAGAAATTGTTTTGGTTTCACCTGAAACTTTTGATGAATACGTATTGGATGGTACATACAATGAATCCACTGGTATTGCAATATACCACTTGTCTTTAAAAAACAAACTTATTCTTGGAAGATGAAATAATTTTCAAGCTTTACGAGAAATTTAATTTA
The DNA here is from genome assembly GCA_016745055.1 of Thiotrichaceae bacterium. Taxonomy (GTDB): domain Bacteria; phylum Pseudomonadota; class Gammaproteobacteria; order Beggiatoales; family Beggiatoaceae; genus JADGDF01. Next base: position 10,809 of record JADGDF010000095.1, read on the forward strand.
AGAGCTAGGAAATATGAAAAAACTTGATGCTTTATTCGTGCATCCCAACGCGGCTAAAAAAATTTACCAGGAACTAAGCAATAATTATAGTGCGATTGAGCCACCAATTTGGGCATGTTTGCTGGCTAAACACTGTTTAGTACAAGGATGTAGTGCTGAAATACTTGATTGTGAAGCTGAAAGAATTAACCATACTCAAGCAGTTGAAGCAATAAAAACAGCTAATCCCAGGTTAGTCGTCTTTGTTGTGTATGGTCAGCAACCATCGGCATCAACGCAAAATATGACGGGTGCAACCGAGTTAGCTAAACTGCTGAAAAAAACGTATCCAGAATATAAAGTCATGTTTGTTGGAGGACATATAGCGGCTTTGCCATTTGAAACACTTTCTCTTGAATATATAGATTTCATATGTCAAAACGAAGGTGTTTATACAATATCTTCTCTACTAAAAACAAACTTGAAGAATCATTTATCTGAGGTGTTAGGCTTAGGTTGGAAAGATGACGGTGGAATACCAAAGTTAAATCTTCCTTCTTCCATTGTGTCACAAAATGATTTAGAAAAGGATTTACCTGGTTTAGCTTGGGAGCTAATAGATATAAAAAAATATCGAACAGCTAATTGGCATACCAACTTTGATCAATTTGACAGTTCCCCTTTTGCTTCTCTTTATACATCGCTTGGTTGCATTTACAAATGTAACTTCTGCATGATTAATATTATCAACCGGACAAATACTCGTGGAAATATTTCGGCAGCAGATAGCGCTGTTTTCAGGTATTGGCAACCAGAATTTATCATCAAGCAATTTGACCAAATAGCAGAGTTAGGTATTAAAAATGTAAAAATAGCAGATGAGATGTATGTTCTGAAACCCAAACACTTTCTTGAGCTTTCAAAACTATTGGTAGAACGAGATTATGGATTCAATATTTGGGCCTATGCTCGTATTGACACAGTAAAAGAAAGATATCTGGAATTGTTAAAGCAATCAGGTGTTAACTGGGTTGGTCTGGGTATTGAAAGTGGAAATCAAATGATTCGTAAGGAAGTCTCAAAGGGGCAATTTAAGGATGTGAATATCAGAGATATTGTAAGCATGATTCAATCTTACGATATCAATGTCACGGGTAATTATATTTTTGGTTTACCAAATGAGACACTGGACAGTATGCAACAAACGTTGGATTTGGCAATTGAACTGGATACAGAATATGCCAATTTTTATTGCACTATGGCTTACCCAGGTAGTCCTTTGTATATTAAAGCAAAGGCTGAAGGGAAGCAGTTACCTACAACTTATGATGGCTACTCACAACACTCGTATACATCTTTACCTTTAGCTGGAGAAAATCTCGCTTCTGCTGAAATACTGAAATTTAGGGATGAAGCCTGGACTCAATATTTTACCAATCCAAGATATCTGGATTTGGTTGCCAATAAATTTGGTGATGGAGCAAAACAACATTTGGAAGAACTTACTAAAATAAAGCTTAAAAGGCAAGTTTTGGGTGACTAATTGCAAAGATATGTAAGGTAGACAATGATTGAAATTGAAACTAAATCTGTTATAAATCGAAAAAATGTCATCTTTTCCATCCATATTCCTTTTGGATCAACTGGTAATGACTTTTATGCCATAAAAGAGTATTTTATTCGCAATAAGGCAGGTAAACTTTTGTGGATTTCTCACCCTTTCAAGTATCACCCTCAATCTGAAGGCAGCGGATTTGAAATCTATGAACAAGGTCAGTTAGTCAAAAAACAGTTTAGTGCAATAACTCACATTTCTGACTCTCCATCTCAAAAGCCTTACTCTTTTTTGCATTATCTTAAAGATAGTTATTTAACTATATGGTATGTCATTAAATCAAAAGAACTTTATGACTGTTATATAGGCTATGGTGTTTTGCACTCAGTTTGTGGTTGGATGGTAAAAAAAATGGGCAAAACCAAGTACTGTATTTATTTGTCAGGCGACTTTACCCCAAAGTTATTTAACAATAAATTACTTAACAAAACTTATCATGCTTTGGACACCTTCTGTGTGAAACACTGTGATGAAACATGGAATATGTCTGTCAAAATGATTGAAGCAAGAAAAGAACACAAAAATTTTGACCCAAGTACTTATAGTAAACAGAAAGTTGTTCCTGGTGGGATATGGCTTGATGAAGTGAAACCTGTTAAATTTGAGCAAGTTCATAAAAAAAGAATTGTGTATATGGGAAGCCTTATCAAGCAGCAAGGCGTTCAGTACGTTTTACATGCGATTCCACTTATTGTTGAAAAAATACCTGATTTTAAATTTTTGGTCATTGGAAGTGGTAAATATTTACCTGAACTTCAACGCTTAGTTAAAGGGTTAGCCATCGAGCAGTATGTCGAATTTACCGGACGTGTTGAAGAACATAATGAAATGACAAGCCTTATTGCCTCTTCTGCTTTAGCCGTAGCTCCTTACGAAAAAGGTGATCATGAAGGAAACTGGATGTATTCTAGTGATTCAGGAAAAATAAAAAACTATATGGGTTGTGGTACACCAGTTTTAGTAAGTTCTGTTCCTTACAATGCTGCTGAAATAGAACAAGAGAAGTGTGGAAAAGTAATTGATTTACAACCAGCTTATATTGCTGAGGCTGTTTTAAAGTTCCTTCTAGATGAGGAAAAGCTAAAACGCTATAGAGAGAATGTGGTACGTTACACCCGACAATTTGATAACAACAAAATATATAGTCAAGCGCTAAATGATTGTTGAGCTACAGAACTATAGCACTGAATGTAAATAGTCTCCAATTGTCGCGTAAAATTTTGTGCATCCATCAAAGGGGAAATTTGCATATGCTTCCTCAAGTGTGAATGGTAATGGTTCAAACGTTTGATATTGTTTGCCAAAGCTACACAAGTTTCCACATATGCTTTAGGTGAGTCAGTCACTAATTCAGGAAAGCCCAACGTAGACAAAAGGCTTAGTCCTATACGAGATACATGAGTTTTTCCAACCAGTGTTACCACAGGCACACCCATCCATAATGCTTCACAGGTCGTAGTTGCGCCATTATGAGGAAAACTATCCAAACCTATATCAATTTGCTGGTAAATACTCAAATGATCATGGATGGAGGGTAAGGTTTCTATCAGTATTAAACGTTCTTGTTCAATCTTTGCCTGAGAAAAATATTGAATTAATTCTGTTTTAACATGCTCATCATAAAATGCTTTGGCCTTCAGTAAAAGCTTAGAATTAGGCGCAGCTTTGAGTATCGCAATCCAAAGATCAAATATATCTGTTGAGAATTTTGGATAATTATTAAACGATCCAAAAGTCACATAACTATTTTTTAATGCAGGTAATTCATTGACTGGTGGGCTATTTTTCGGTGGTGAGTAACAAAAATAGCTATGCGGCATTCTAAGCAATTTTTCTGTACTGAATTTTTCTGCACCTGGCGGATCAGTATAATGATCGGTAATTCGGTAATCTACCGTAGACAAACCTGTGGTGTCAGGATAGCCCAAATAAGTTATTTGGGTGGGCGCAGATTTTCTTGCCAACACGAGTAAACGATTATGAGCCGTATGTCCTGCCAAATCGACTAAAATATCAATATGTTGTTGAGAAATGTGTTCAACAAGCTGTTCATCGGACCAATAAGCACAGTCAAACCAATGGGCAATATAGTTTTTTAAACGTTGAGAAGTTTCATCCTGACTGGCATAGTTGTAATAAACGTAAATTTCAAATTGTCGCTGGTCATGGTTCGCAAGAATTGCTTCCATGAAATAAGCCACAGAATGTGTACGAAAATCAGGTGATAAGTAAGCTAGTTTAAGACGTTTTTTTGATGTTGCTACGTTTTTTTGCTGAATAATAGGTAAATTTGTTGCACAATGTTGAGCAAATTGCTGGTGAAGCGTAAAAATATCTTCCTGACTAAAATCAGCGGTTAAATGAGTGGTGTAAATCAAGTTATTCCAAGCGAGTACATTCGAAGGTTCTTGCTTTAACGCTTGTTGATAATAATCAATAGCTTGTTGAATTTTAGCTTGTTCTTTATAAGCATTGCCAAGGTTAATCAATGCATCTGTGTAATCAGGTTGCAAAGCAAGGGCTTGTTGATAAGCTTGAATAGCTTGAGTAAATTGGCTTTGTCCTGCCAACGCATAACCTAAATTATAAAGCGCTTGGACATCATGTGAATCGATATATAGAGCTGTTTGGTAACATTCAATGGCTTTTTCATACTGATTCAACTGCGCATACACAGCTCCTAAATTATTATGAGCTTTTGCATTTTGGCTATCCAGATTGATTGTCTGTTGATAAGCTTCAATTGCGGCAGAAAACTGGTGTTGAGTTTCAAATGTATCGCCAAGTTGCAGATACAGTACTGCTGCATTGGGGTTTATCTGTAATCCCTGTTGATAAACTTGTATTGCCTCTGAATATCGTTTTTGCTGCGATAAAGTTAAACCAAGATTGACATAAGTTTGTACAAAATTTGGGGCAAGTGCAATGGCTTGTTGATAATGGGCGATGGCCTGCGATAAACGATTTGAATCCCCATAAATTTTCCCTAAATCATTGTGTACATAGGGTGAGTTGTCAATTTGAAGTGCTTGAGTAAGTAACTGAATGGCTGAGTCAGCTTGTTGCGTTTGCGCAAAAAGAATTCCAAGTGCATGTAAAGCATGAAAATGTTGGGGTACAACGACTAAAATTTGTTGATACACCTGTTTAGCTTGTTCAAACTCACCTTGAGTGTGAAATTGTTTGGAAATTTGAAAGGCTTCTTCAAGGGTAACCGTATTTTCAGACATATATGGGACCACCGATTGTATGTTGATACACTAGCAGATTACATCAACATGCATTTTGAAAAGTGCTAAAATTCTGCTTTTGCTATAGCCTTTTTGATTTCGTTTTTTCTCCCTTTATCAGCAATTTCACGACCTTGGCGAGGAGGAGCTTTCAAGACTTTGTTTAATACTTGCATAGCTTCTTTGTATTTACCTTGTTCAATCAAATAATCACCATAAAAATAGTTAGAGTCAATGCTATTTGGATTGATTTTTAAGGTTTTTTTCAAGTATTCGCCTGCCTTTTCAGGATCATCATATCCAATAGGCCAAACCTGGTGCCTGATAGTACAAGCTACCCAAAGAAGTATAAATTAAGCCATGCATAGCACTTGGGTCAATTTTTTCTGCTTCAAGCAATAAATCACGGGCTTTTTCAACCAAGCCTAATGCACCAAATCATCCTCTAACACCTGCATACGTTGCATTGATAATCGCTTCCCAAATCAGAGGTTCAGCATTTTTTGGATGGCGAGCAGTGACAGCTTTAGCATCAGAGGCTAATTTTTCAAAGGCCGTTTCTTTTTTATCTTCAGCAAATTGATACTGAATTTTTTCCCATTGGCTACGAATGGAGGTGACATCTTCTAACATATTAGCATAAACCTGCGTGAAGGATAAACTCATTGCTAGGCGCTGTTGACATTTGAAGGATTAAGTTAGATAACTCTGATTTTGTCAAGGAGTTATCTAAATGAGCAATACGAATCTATCAGAACAGAACTGGGATAAGATATTTGCATTCCTGAAGGAGTCAAAAGGTATCTACGTGAAAACAGAAAAAGCTAGCCGGCGTTTTAGTAGAGGCTCTCTTGTGGGAACTTCGTAGTGGTGCTCAATTGTGTTTGTTACCAAAAGACAAAGGTAAATGGAACAGCGTCTACAGAGGGTGACAAAGATATTTGGGCACAGATGCATGCTCGCCAATGACCCTGATATGGAAAGTATTATGATAGACGGTACAGTCATTAGGTCGTTCAAAAGGCGGGTTTACTACACCATGTCATGGTGATGCTTTAGGCAATCCTTTGGACTTTATTCTTACGGGTGCCGCAGATATTACTCAAGCCTATATTTTGATTGAAGGCCTAAAAGCAACGTATGCGTCGATGGATAAAGCTTATGATGCTGATAAATTGATTGAATAATTACGCAAACAGGGGATTATTCCTGTTATTCCACCGAAAGCTAATCGCAAAGAGCCTCGTGAATATGACAAGCACGTTTATAAAGAACGTCATCTGATTGAATGCTTTATTGGCAAGATTAAACAGTTTTGCAGTGCTTTCTCCAGATTTGAAAAGCGGGCAAAAAATGACATAAGGTTTGCTTCTCTTTTAGTATGCTTGCGCTGAAATGTCAACAGAGCAAGCTCAATGAACTAGAAAAGGGGGATGTCCTAAGAACCTGTTTAAAGTCATTGAAAAAGTCAAAAGTTTGTTAGATAATGGTGGAATGAGAAAAACATACCCCATAGGCATCAATTTAAGCACTCCAATTGGCCATTTGGTCAACAGTGTTGAGTTTCTTCCTGCGTTTATTGTTCGAGCAACCATAGGAAAATCGCTGTGAAATATCTTTTAACGTTGAAACTAATTGTTCATAATCATTAGAGTTGTATCACGGAATTTAAGATGGTATTTTGCGAAAAGGAGGATATAAGAAAGAACAAGTTTTGTAAACTTAGGAGAACGAGTATGAAAA
>JADGDF010000096.1 GCA_016745055.1 Thiotrichaceae bacterium
AGCATTTTGCTCTACGGTTTAACCTTATTGCTGCTATATATAATAAACTAATTTTCACTTTATTTAGGCTTGTTAACAAGTTATTTCGCAAGAGGTCTAATCTTAAAAATGTAGTTGTGTAGATTGATATGAGTTTGCAAACGCAAATAATGATTCTTTGATATACATATTGTGGCGTAGAAAGGACACTCAATATCTAAGCTTAACCCATAAAAAAAGGCGCGATCTTGAGCCGCGCCTAACCACCAAAGGAGGATGGAGGAGTCCTCTAATTACTAACACCTAATATAAGTGTTAAGTAGAAATTTTTCAACCCTAAAATATTGCATTGCACAAAAAACTTTTAACTTTTAGTATTTCAGCAATTAACTATATTAGTATTTTATAATAAAGTAATGTAGTTAGCAAATTAATTTCCATAGATTTTTTTATTTGCTAGATAATTTACATCAAAATGCGTATTATTTATAGAATATTAATGGCTTTTTTGGGAGAAATTTGTCATGGCTCAAGTAATCAATGTCGATATATGCGTGATTGGCGCAGGGGCTGGTGGACTGTCAGTTGCGGCAGGAGCAAGCCAACTTGGTGCTTCTACAATCTTGATAGAAAAAGGCAAAATGGGTGGCGACTGTTTAAATTATGGCTGCGTACCTTCTAAGGCACTACTTGCCGCAGGCCATATTGCTCATAATATGCATAAAGGCAAAAAATTTGGTATTACTGCAACCGCTGAAATTAATTTTCCCCAAGTTCAAGAGCATGTACAACAAGTCATTGACACGATTGCGCCTAATGATTCTATTGAAAGATTTACATCATTAGGAATACAAGTGATTCAAGGTGTGGGACATTTTGTCAGTCCTCAAACCATTGAAGTTAATGATTCAATCATCAAAGCGCGTCGATTTGTGATTGCAACTGGTTCAATGCCCATGTTACCTGCTATACCGGGACTTGATAAAACACCTCATTACACCAATGAAACCATTTTTCAGCTAAGAACCCAACCAAAACACCTCATCATCATTGGCGGTGGTCCAATTGGTATTGAGTTAGCACAAGCACATCACCGTTTAGGGTGTGATGTTACTGTGCTTGAAGGTTTTAAAGTCTTAAGTAAAGATGAACCTGAGTTTAAACAATTGCTGATTGAACAACTGAAACAAGCAGGTATTCAGATTCATGAACAAATAACCATTGATAAAATTACTGGGGACATTGAACAAATTACAATACATGCAGTCAAAGAGGGAAAAAATATAGAGATTATAGGTTCTCATTTGCTCGTTGCAACGGGCCGAACGCCTAATATTAATGCGTTAAACCTTGAAGCTGCCAATGTGAAATATCATGCAAAAGGCATTGAAGTAGATACTCGTTTGCGCACTACCAATAAGAAAATTTTTGCTATTGGAGATGTTGCAAGCCCGTTTCAGTTTACCCATACCGCAAGTTATCATGCTGGAATTGTTATACGTAATGCCCTATTTCGCTTACCTGCCAAAGTTGATTATAAGACTATACCGTGGGTTATTTATACCGACCCTGAATTAGCGCATGTTGGTTTAACTGAGGAAAATGCTAAACAACAATATCGTAATATTAAAGTTTTACACTGGCAGTTTGCAGAAAATGACCGTGCTCAAGCTGAAAGAGAAACCGTCGGGTTGATTAAAGTGATAACTACTTCAAAAGGTGTTATTTTAGGCTTATCTATTTTAGGGACACATGCAGGCGAATTATTGCAACCCTGGTGTTTGGCTATGAGTCAGAAGTTAAAAATTGGTGCAGTTGCAAATTTAATTGTACCTTATCCTACCTTGGGTGAAATTAATAAACGAGTTGCAGGTAGTTTCTTTACGGATAAATTATTTAGCCAGGGAACACGTAAACTGGTGAAATTTTTAAGTTGGTGGGGGTAAGTTTTGAAATTTCTTTTTATTTTTTAGTCAAAGTCGAGTATGACTACTATAGAACCCATTTGAAGTCTCTAAAAAGTAGCAAGTCTCTTAAGGATAAGTCTGACAAAGCAAAGTTTGAGTTTAGAGTTGGCATTTGAGAGAGTACGTTCAAAGTTTTTTACTAGGCTCTTAGAAAGTTCGACCCAGGCATTGGAACGTTCAACAACCTTTCTAGTTTTAACAGAGACAAAACCCGTTTTTCCGAGTTTAGCTTTTTCTTGTTTTGATGGCATGGGAGAAAGCGGCTTGACCCCCCGTAAGAATAAAGTCCAAAGGATTGCCTAAAGCATCAACCATGACTGTAGTAAACCCGCCTTTTGAACGACCTAATGACTGTACCGTCTATCATAATGCTTTCCATATCCAGGGTCATTGGCGAGCTGCATCTGTGCCCAAATATCTTTGTCACCCCCTCTAATAAAGCCTCTGTAGACGCTGTTCCATTTACCTCTGTCTTTTGGTAACAAACGTGAGCACCACTACGAAGCTCCCACAAGACAGCCTCTACAAAACGCCGGCTGGCTTTTTCTGTTTTCACTTAGATACCTTTTGACTCCTTCAGGAAAGCAAATATCTTATCTCAGTTCTGTTCTGATAGATTCGCATTGCTCATTTAGATAACTCCTTGACAAAATTAGAGCTATCTAACTTAATCCTTCAAATGTCAACAGTACCTAGATAACTTTAGTGAAATATTGAAAATATGCTATGGCCAGACATAAAAACTTGTGTTGGCCCAAAAACTAAAACTATTTGCATGTGAATCATGTTTAAACTTATTTTGATGAAGTTTAAGGGTGGGTTATACTAAAAATCGTTGGTGTCCTTAATTACGCATTTTAAAACATAAAACCACCTTTACTAGGGGTAGGAAAATTGAATGTCTTGGAAAAAAATATTTTTTTGGTCATTTTTGATCGTTTTTCTTTCTTTGCTCGAATATCGTTTGATGTTACTTTCCCACATCAGACATATTGAGAATATTGTTCAAGCAGCTTTAGGCATTACAATCGGCGAACCGCATTGGCGTGTGTATCAAAACCGTTTATTTGGCCCTTTTTCAGTTAAGTATATTGCTGATTTTTTTCAAGTTTCTTATATTCATGGCTATATATTTGTAGTCATTGGGCTACATATTGTAAAAAACCTCTTATTTTTTCACTTAGCGACAAAATTAACGCAAAATTATAAACTTGCTGCGCGTTACACACTATTTTTTGTAGCTGCTTTTTTACTGTTACAAGATGCCAGTTGGCTTTATTTATGGGATTATTTGGATATTATCACCTATACCTTTTTCATTTACGCTGTTTTAACCTATAAAAAAACTTGGTATTTTTGGATCATATTTGCAATTGCATTAATCAACAAAGAATCAGCTTTGTTTATCACATTATGGATGATATTGGATGCATTGATTGTTAAAAAAGAAAATAGTTACCTCAGTTTTCAATTCACTTGGGATAAAAACTTACCCAGGCTATTTTCAGGTGTCATTTTGTGTGTTGCAGGTATTCTATTTGTTGAGTACGTAAGAGAAGCGCTATTTGTAAAATCTGTGATGGGAGAGGGTACACAGTTTACTGGTATTGAACATGGAAAGTATGCGCATGTGAAGTTTTTTCAAAATATAGATAATTTCATCATCAATTTACATTCTCCGACTTTTTTACTGAATTTTCTCGTCAATGGACTACTGCTAGCTATTCCTTTGTTTGTATTATTTAATATTAAGAAATTAAATGACGTAACTTACAAATTATCAGTTATTTTTCTACTGATATTTTCATTTATTTTTGTGTTTGGATTTACAAATGAAATAAGAGTTTACAGTATATTAATTCCATTTTTTATCTTTTTGGCGCTGGATTTTTCTGGTAGGATAAAAGAACAAAATTGTTAAGGAACGGGAACTCAATAAAATCAAAAACAAGACCTGGCAGGTTTTTAAAAACCTGCCAGGTCTGATTGAAAACTGATGGATGTTATTTAATTCCATTCCTAAGGCTCGTAAACTTTAAGGGCGCAAAACTTAGAAACAGTCACGAAATACTTCCCGTTTTAGAAATGAGTCAACCACCTCTACCCCTCCTTTGTAAGGAGGGGAAGTTATTTCAGGACAATTCCTTAGCAGGATGGGAAAAGGTGTGCGTTTTTTTAATCTGATTCCAGATTTTTTTTACCTGCATGATCTGCTTGTACTTGTAATAAAGTTGTTACACATTCAGCAATATTGTCAAATTTTTCAATGCCAGTACCAAATTGTTCCTTGGCACTGTAGAAAAATTGGCAACGATATTGGTTTGATGTGGTTTTAAAAATCACGAAGCTTACGTCATCTACTTGCCAAAAAACGGTGGGACATAATGTTATAACAGGTTCATCAGGGTTTAAACGTAGTTCTGAATCTGCTAACTGTATTTCTACTTGATTACCATAGCGATAACGTTCTTTTAAAGCTTCTTTGATAGTCCAAAGTTCAGTTTCAGTAAAATCGGGAATACTTTCCATAGTCATTAATCTAAATATACTTATTTTAAAGTGAATACATCAATTTTGCGGATTGTATTATACGTGATTTTGGCATGTGAACTAAATACTTTCCAATTTATCGTTTCAATCAAGTAGATATTCGCATACATCCAAATCCCACTAAATTTAGCAGGAATTTAAAACTTGTTTAGCAAGATAAATCTTATATTCCTTAGGAATAGGAACTAAATAGCTTCCATAAGTTTTCAATCAGACCTGGCAGATTTTTAAAACTTGCCAGGTCTTGTTTCTGATTTTATTGAGTTCCCGTTCCTTAATATAATTGGACATTTCAGGCTTTAACTCAGAAAACTAAGCTACTCCAATGGCTTAACTATTTTAAGCAATGTAAAAACATTGCATCCCCATAACTGAAAAAACGATAGTGTTGATTGACAGCATGGTGGTAAGCATCGATCACTTGTTGATAACCACCAAAGGCGCATACAAGCATTAGTAAAGTAGACTCTGGCAGGTGAAAATTGGTTAATAATGCATCTACTGTTTGAAACTGATAGCCTGGCGTAATAAATAAGCAAGTATCTCCTTGATAAGGTTTTAATTGTCCTGTTTGAGAAGCCGTTTCTAGCGCTCGAACTGCCGTTGTACCAATGGCAATCACTTTACCACCACGCTCACGAGTGGCATGTACGGCTTGAAAAATATCCTCTGAAACTTCTAAATATTCGCTATGCATGACATGTTGATTTAAATCATTGACACGCATGGGGGAAAATGTACCCGCCCCTACATGTAATGTTACAAATCCCATACGAATGCCATTATTTCGTAATTGAGTTAGCATTGTTTCGTCAAAATGTAGCCCCGCTGTTGGTGCGGCTACAGCACCAGGATGGCGTGCATATACTGTTTGGTAGCGTTCAATATCTTGATTATCATCAGAACGTTGGATATAAGGTGGTAATGGGATATGACCAACCGCTTGTAAAATTTCGTAGACTGAACGCGGATCATCAAAAGATAGTTCAAAAAACTGATCGACTCGCTTAGTAATTGTTGCCTTAATATCGCCCTCTAAATATAAGTGCGTTTGTGGTTTGGGAGACTTGCTTGAACGTAATTGCGCAATAATACTGTGATTGTTCAATACTCGTTCAACCAGGATTTCAACTTTCCCTCCAGTTGGTTTATGCCCAAATAAACGTGCAGGAATAACCTTGGTATCATTAAAGATTAACAAATCTTGGGAAGAGATGAAGTCAGGAAATTCAGTAAATTGATGATCTTGAACTTGTCCAATTTGTGAATCTAAAAACAGTAAACGACTACTTGTACGTAATTTTGGTGGATGTTGCGCAATTAAGTTATCAGGTAAATGGTAGAAAAAGTCAGTGCGTTGCATTAATTAAATATTCGTTTTGGTTGAGTTAGGCTATATAAAGTTTAGACGCTGTTGGTAAACTTTCAAATATGCCAAACGTTTGGTGAGATTTAAACTTCAACGATAACGTTTACATTTGAAACACGATGATGCAAGTTGCCAAACCTGTATCAGTAATTTTACCAATAACTTCTCAATTTGTGCAAAATGCGCTAGCTAACTTTAAAATGAGAAACTTCTTCCTGCAAACCTCGAGCAGCACTATTCAATTGTTCAATTGCTTTAAAAGATTCTTCCAAAGATTCTGCCGTTTGGCGCATACCTTCACTAACATCTGCCATTGCATGTGTGATAGATTCCGCACTTTGGGATTGATTTTCCATTGAATGGTTCACCTCATCAAAACTGGGCGATAAAGCTTGTACTTGCTCAATAATATGATTCATTTGGTTATTGATTTTGCCAACATCCTCAGCGCCTTGTTTGACAGCATTAATGAATTTATCCATTTCCATCACGCCTGTTGCCACGGCGGACTGCATTTCTTGCACCATTGATTCAATATCTAAAGTTGCCACTGCTGTTTGATCTGCAAGACGGCGAATTTCCCTAGCCACAACATTGAATCCTCGCCCATATTCCCCTGCTTTTTCTGCCTCAATGGCGGCATTCAAAGACAATAAATTAGTCTGGTCGGCCACTTTGTTGATCGTCGTGACCACACTGGTAATATTTTCAGTTTTTTCATTAATAGCTTCTAAGCGGCTAGAAACAGCTTGAGAAGCATTTTTCATATTAAGCATGGTGTCTTCCATGCGTATTAATTCTTGTTGACCATCAGATGCCAATACTACTGTTTCTGTTAAATTCATAATAACATTTTGCATTGTCACTAATAAATTTGACGCAACCTGAGAAATTTCTTCCACTGATGCTTCAACTTTTGTCGTTGTATCTACCTGGCTTAGCATCGTCGCCTTTTGCTGTCTTGCAGTGGCAGCAAGTTCTGTTGCAGAAGAAGTAACTTGGATTCCCGACTGTTGAATTTGAGTAATCATTTGCCGTTGTGCTGTTAACATACAATTTAAGGCACAAGCCATTTCACCAATCATATCTTTGTTATTCACATCAAGGGTTGCTGTCGTATCACCTTGAGCAACCTTTTTAGAAAAATCAATCACTTTTATGATAGGTTTAATCACTACCTGAGAAGTTGTAATGTAAGTTAGGCTACCTAAAATAAACATAATCATGACGAGCATACCCATTAGTGTCCAAGTAACTGAATTCAATAATTTTTCTTCATCACTAACTTCAAATGAGTAAACCATTACACCTATTTGCTCATCTTTATAATCTAAGATAGGAAAGCTCCCTAGCACAGTACTATCAGTTTGTTTAAGATGCAATTGGCTGCGTCCTCGATTCAAAAAATCAGCATTAATCAAAGATTTACCATATTCTCCTTGAGTACCATAAACATAAACATATTTATCTGCAATCAAAGGATATTTAGCAGAATTTTGCAAACGAGTCGTGATTTCCAACAATTCGACATTCATAAATAAAAATAGGCTACGTAAATATGTATCTTTTTCGACTGTTTTATACACGGCACTTTCTAAAACAGGATTAAAATCAACCAATACTTCTGCAGAACCTAATTGTTTACCTGCGGCAGATTTAATGGGTACTAATCCTCTAAGTACAAAACCACCACGCCCTAATTCAATTCCCTTAATAGCTTTACTAGTACGGTTAACATCCAAAACAGTATTACGAAAACTGGAAATATCATCAGAAATATCAAGCCATTGTCCATCACGCTTACTTTGTTTTTCTCGCCATAGCCTAACTAAACTTCGCCCATTGGGTAAATGGTAATGCAATTTTAACTTTGAATTGGGTAAAATTATTTCATAACTGTTTAAATTATCTTTTAATATACTACGCAACTTTTCCCTGGCAGCCTGTGATTTGGGATCATTTTCGTCAGAAATATCTCCTTCATGCGCTAGTTCAAAGGCTTCAATGACATTGGGTAGTGTTGCAAAAAGAGCTGCTTTTTCAATCGCTTGTTGGGAAGCAAGATGAATAGCTGATAAAATTTCCTTTTTTTTGGCAAGCACCACATCCTCATGAGTATGGATTCTCAGTGCTGAAAGTTGGCTATGCATAACAAAATAACCCAAAAGCCCAGAAATAAAGATAGCAGCAAGTATTGGTAGCGTAATTTTTTGTTTAAGCGTCATAACAAAAGAAATCCCTTTAATACAAATTATTTAGTCATTAACAAATATAAATTGTAGCAGATTTGACAATAATACAATATTTGCTTTAATTTATAGTTACAGTCATGATCTGGATGAAATTGTAACTCCTACTTGTAATGTTTAGAAACAGATTTCAAAACGTTCCTACATAGAATTCAATAACTTGTAGGTCTATCAATTCTAATTCAGAAAACAAAAAATAAAAAAGTCCCATCTCTTACATAAATTTGACACTTATAAATCCTTTACTCTATTTGATTGGGCTAAAGACATTGGTTTTGAAAACTGCAAATTGCTTGACAAATCCTTTATTTCTGAACAATATAAAAAATAAACAAATATGAATCATGATCTCCAAGCCAAGTTACTGATTTAAGCTAGAGAAATTAAAGCCCTAAAATATATAGATAATGAATACCAACACGCAAATTACTAAACACAGTTTTTCTGAAAGTCCACTTTGGCAAAATTTAATTGCTTATCCTCATTTTGAAGTTGATCATTTAACCAACGACTCTTTGTTCTGGCAGATGACAACTCAGCATCCTTTTTATACAGTTCAAAAAATAGATAAAGGGATTGCTATTGCCAACTTTTACCATGAACCGATTATTTTACAAAATAATTTTCTGGGTAACCGCTTATTTCTTAAATCTAATCATACTTATTCTGTTAGTTTAACTTATCAATCACATATCAAACTAATTTTAGGATTATATGCACCGAACACACACCAACCTGTCTTATTTTGGGTGTTGAAACCAAGTGAAAAAATTGCAGTTTGCCATGAGCCGTTTGAGATACCCGTTCATTTAGCAGATGTGCCTTTACACCTCAAAATTATTATTCCTGACACTCAAACTAAAAAGGTATTTTTGCATGAAATTGCAGTAATTGATCATAAAGCGACAGATTTACCTGAAGTTACTATAGGTATGGTAACTTATAATCGTAAAGATCATGTTAGTGAACTACTTGAGCAAATCCAACGATTAGTTTATCCCGCAGAAAAAATCAAAGTAGTGGTCATAAATAATGCTTCTATTGATGGTACAGAAACTGTGTTGGCAGAAAAATTTCCATGGGCAACAGTCATTCATAATCAGGAAAATTTGGGTGGCTCAGGTGGATTTAACACTTTTCTTAAATATTTATTAACTTTGGATGTACCAACACCTTATGCTTGGTTGATTGACGATGATGCTAAAATAAATCAATATACTTTATTACAATTGGCGCGAGTTATTACCCAAGATGAACATACTGCGATTGCTGGGTCAGTCATGATGGATTTGGAAAAACCAACGGTAGCTTATGAAGCAGGTGGTCATCTATTTCAATCTAGTTTCGGTTGGAAAGCTAATCTTTTGCAAGCAGAAATTCAACATTTAACGCATATCCAAGAACAAACTTGGGATGTTGGGTATGTAGCTGCATATTCATTGTTATTCAGAACTGATGTGCTAAATAAAGCAGGTATTTGGCGCAATTATTTTTTGCATGTGGATGATTCAGAATGGTGTTATCGTGTTCAAAGGACGACAGGTAAAAAAGCTGTCGTTGTATTAGATTCATTTATTTGGCACATATTACAAGGTGTAAGAAAACCATTCACTACTTTACGCTATTATGAAACCAGAAATTTTCTGAATTATTTTGCATACTATGGTCAGCGCAAAGCGGTGGCTAAAGTATTGTTGCAATGTGTGCGTTTTAGCCTCCGACAATTGGTCATCAAACGCAATGATTTATATCAATTCCATCTAACAGGTATTGCAGATTTTTTTGAAGGCCATTATGGCAAGAAAGAGTTGGCTAGAAGTGCGCAACGTGTGATGGATGTTATCGCAGTTATTGATGAATATGAGCGAGTGAAAAAGAAAAAACCAAAACGCATTTTTTTAGTTAGAGAAATGAATGATTATGTAAATGATGGTATTGATTATGAAACTGCAATTATGCAAGCCATTCGCAAATATTCTCCTAAAACAAAAATAATCGAAACCGGCTTTCATCTCGAATCATATATGCCTAGCCGGGGAGATAAAATTTTATTACTTGCCCATCATCCTCGCCGACTGGTACGTTTATTTCAGCAAACTTGGAAAATTTTCGTTCACCAAGAAGGCATTGTCATTTTACCATTTTGGAATGAAGGAATTATTGCCAATAACTTAGCCACTTTAACTGCTGTGTATGAAAATCATGGTTTTTCTATGTATTGGTGTGAACGTTGGAAGTTAGTAAAATCAGTTGTAAATATTGGGTTGCGGACAATTAGCTGGGGTGCTAAAATTTTTCGCAGAAAATATGATCCAGATGCAGCACAAGAAAAATTGTATACTGAAATCTAATTCACTATTGCATACTTTAGCTGTGGGGACCGATTTTGGAGCAGGCTTACGAACGGTTTCCTAGCTTGCCTTGTGAATTTAGTGATGTACGTTGAACAAAATTTAACGGATAGTAAAATAGACAAAGTGGCTATATTAGCCATTACTCTCAACAACAAACGTTTACAATTTGTCTATGACTTTTTATTTAATATGATAGTCCTTAACCCTCAGACAACTCAACAAACTGCCATTCATACTCACTTTACAACATAACGTCGCTTATCATTGGGTATATGAGCATTTTTCTTTATCTTTTTAAATACTGCTGTTCGAACATTTCCATTTGCTTTTTATCATGTTGACTCTATTAATAAAGTTATACATCACTATCTTGTTTATTTACAACATTACTTTGGAACACTACCAATTTTCTAATGTATTAAATTTGGGGAAGCTAACGCCTATAAATTATTATTTTATAATTTATCCAAAGTGAGTCAATTTTTACGCCAAAATTTTTAAATAACTACCGTTTATCAGTAAAGAGCAACCAAATTTTCAGAAAATTTTCCTCTAAGTATTCTTTGTTGCTATATTTAGAAAATATAGCGTTGCCATAACTTATGTTTAAGTATTGAGTAGGTGGAGATATTGCACTTTAAATTTTTATGACCAAATAATTTTTTATGCGTTTAACATTTTTGAATCACTAAGAGAGTATGCTTTATACTATTGGATAAGACATACAACTTACTAAGTGACGTAATAAATAGATATGTCAGGTATACTTTTTGCTAAAATGAACGTAAGGTTTACTTATAATTACGGTGGTAAAAGCCATGAAAACGAATATTTTATTTTTTAGATTATTGATGGTTGCGTTAATAAGCATTCAGAATATGAATTTTTCACAAGCAGCAGAAACAGAGGTAAATACACCATCTGCTGATGAGCTTGATGCACGTACTGAAACAGGAGAAACAACAGAATATAATGCTGATAAAGCCTTAGCATTATTTACAAATGATGCAGGGGAGGTTGACTGGGATGGCTATTTCCTTTATATCGTTAATATGCCGAATTCATCTTCTACGCCTATTATTTCTCCAAGCGACATAGATAATACACCTTCAGTACCCTCAAATGGAACTCCAAATACTGGGGATGGCGGTAACACAAATAATCCTGAAGGTTCTGAAGACTCAAATTCTACCACTGATCCAAATACTGATGGAAATGGCCACCCTACAGACGGTTCAAATCCAACAGGTACTGATGGCTCAGAAACACCTACTTCTCCAGATGCACCTAATAATAGTGGTACTGATGGCAATCCCGCAAATGGTTCAAATTCAACAAGTGATTCATCTACTACAAATAATGGTAGTGAAAACAATACCACAGATACAACAACAAACCCAACAAACAATGGAAATAATTCAAGTGGGTCAACAGATCAAATCAACGATAATGTATCTAGTGTTAATCAATCTGTACCACCTGTAGCACCAAATTTTTACGCTGATTATGAGGTGAGCACTTACCCAAATACAGCAGTAATTATTTCTTTTAATGATATTGTAGGCTCACATGATTGGTATATACCTGATGGTATAAAAGCGATACGCGAACCTCTTAATGGCGAACTTTATTATAACCATGATAATACGATTACCTATACGCCTAACCATGGTTTTGCAGGTGTTGATACCTTTTATCTACCTAATTCTGATGGCTCATCTATTGTAATTGCAGTACGTATCAGAAATGATTACAACTACTGGGATTTCTTAGGTGCCCATAATGACGATGGTTATTGGGGAGATGGCTACGGTTGGTTTAAAAATTCAGATGATGAGTGGTTTTTTGATGGCGATTATAACTGGCAATTTGAAGGCGATAGATGGAATTATCATATTGGTAGCAATGGTGGTATGCCAAGTAACGCACAATATTTAGGCCACTGGGGGCAACCTGATGATCCTGCTTATTGGAGTGTGCCTGTGCAATGTAAACCTGCACCACGTTTCTACGCTGTGCATGATGAAGGTATCAGTGATTCACAATTGCTTTCCATTGATCCCTGGAGTCAAAAATCGAAAAACATTGGTCCTATGCAAATTGAGTATGACATTGAAGGTATAGACATTAGTCCTACTAACTATCGCCTGTATGCCATTTCTGGTAATGAAAACGATCCAACAAGCCAACGTTCAGGTGTACTGCATATTATTAATCCACGTACTGGCGCAATGACAGTGGTTGGTAATACAGGATATAAAAATGTTACAGCACTGGCCTTTGATCTTTACGGTGGACTTTGGGGTTGGGCGAAAGGAAAAGGCATCATTAAAATTAACCCAAATAATGGACGAAGTTATCTTTATGCAGGATTCCATTTAACCAAAGTAGATGGTTTAGCATGGAGTTCCGATGGTGAAGTTTTATACGCTAGCGCTAAACGCGATTTGTGGATGTACTCTAAAAAATCACGGACGTTATCCACTGTATGTGAAAATGTAAAATTATTGCCTGGTGATAGAGGGCGTATTGAAGCTTTAGAAACTTTTGGAGATGGCATGTTACTCATGGCAACTCATCAGAATGCTAACAATTTACTCTATATTTTTGATCCCGTGAAATGTGAAGTGGTTGCTTTTAAAGAATTTGAAAGCAACTACCCAGATATTGAATCCATTGCTTGGTCATGTCAGGTAAATCAATCAACCAGACATCCAACAAATTCTCTGAACGCACAACCACCATTACTGGTGAATGAAATTAGGAATTACTTTGAAGAAATATTTGGGGAAGGTAGCGCCACAATAAACAAGAAAAAGAATACCCTTGCAATTACCATTACGGATGAATATGGTAAAACTCAAGTTCACAACGGTTTACTATCTGCTTATTTACCTGCAGTGCCTGGTTACAACGGGCCTGCTGAGTTTTTACCCTTACTTAATGAATATGGGCAACATCTTGATCTAGATGGAGATGGGCATAAAGACTATACATTCACTTATAGTGATGGTCGAATGCAATTAGTTCTATATTTAGGGACTAAGAATTAAGTAATTTTTCTTAATTTTTTAATCAGACCGACCTGGCAGGGTTTTTAAAACCTGTCAGGTCTTGTTTCGAGTATTATTGAATACTCACCCCTACGTAAAAAAATATGCCTATGTTTTCTTGGGAAAAGTAAAAGGACTTACCATTCCCAAGCATCCTTTACCAACTATATATTTAAATTAGTTTACTCTTTAAAGGGAAAAATTTAAAATAGCACTTCTCTTACTAATAATCCTTTATTAGGATGTAAAGTCATGAAAAATGTACAACTCTCCCTACTTTTTATAGCCATAGCTTGTTTATCTTTGGGTACTCAAGCCAACGAATTTAACCCGGATCAATTTGATTTATTCAATGCTGATCGTGGTAAACCTAAGAAAGTAATACCTCCCCCTCCTCCTCCATCAGAAAATCCTTTTCTTGATGCAGCGAAAAGGAAACCAGTTCCCCCTAAACGGAATGTGCCACCACCACCTCAAAAGGATTTTACCTTACGAGGCATTAGTATTATTGGTTCAAGAAAATCTGTTATTTTACAAGCAGTCGATGGAAAACAATATTTGCGTCGTTGGTTAACAAAAGGGCCAACACCAATTAGTGGTATTGCAGGTTATGAAGATTATGCTATTTTAAAAATAGAACCTAAAGAAGTCCTCATTCGCTATCCAAAAAAATCCCCCTGTCGTCGTTCCAACGACAAAGTTGGTATTACTTGTAAAAGTGATGGTAATGCTATTTTAGGGTTTATGCATCGCAATCCAATTGTGCAAGCTAAACCTACGCCCCTGCAAAAAAGTTCACCAGCCAGTACAGAAAAAGCAGAAGCCAAAAAAGCAAAGTTGAAAGAAGTTTATAAAAACTTTAAGCGTAAAGTCATTAAAGATGAAGATGTACCCCCAGGTATGCGAGTTGTCAGAACACCTTTTGGAGATCGGTTAGTACCTGAAAATACGAAAAGATAACTGGCATCTCGCAAGTTTTATAGTTTTAAATGATGTGAGCAAAGTATAAGTTGATATAATACGCATTACACAGTTCTAACTAAAGGTAATAATAAATGGCTAAAGTTGATAACTTAACGACCAAAGTCCTGCTGGCAATGATTCTAGGTGCAATTATAGGTGGGATATTTAATTTATTTCTGATGCAGGTAAGCTTTATAAATGAATTTATGGTTGGCGGTGTTTTTCAAGTCATAGGCCAAATTTTTATCAAATTATTGAAAATGTTAGTTGTCCCTTTAGTCTTTGTATCTTTAGTGTGTGGAGTAACAGCTTTGGGTGATGTTACTAAACTAGGACGTTTAGGCGGGAAAGCTTTACTTTTTTATTTATTTACAACGGCTATTGCCATTGTATTAGCCATTTCCATTGCAAACCTTATTGCACCTGGCGAAGGATTTGATTTATCGTCCACCACTACCCAGGAATTTACGCCCAAAGAAGCACCAACACTTGCTGAAACCTTTATTAATCTTGTTCCGAGCAACCCTATTGAATCAATGGCACAAGGGCAAATGTTACCCGTGATCGTATTTTCAATTTTATTTGGCATAGCCATTATGCTAGCGGGTGAATCAGGTAAGCGTATCGAACAACAATTCAATGATTACAATGAAATCAATATGAAATTGATTGGCATTTTAATGAAATTTGCACCGCTCGGGGTATTTTGTTTAATTGCCAAAACTTTTGCCATGCAAGGATTTGATGTTTTCCAACCATTAATGGGATATTTTATAACTGTTATATTAACCTTACTGGTACATGCTTTTATTATTTTTCCAGTATTAATCAAAGTTTTGTCAGGCTTGAATCCAGTTATATTTTTAAGAAAAATGCGCCATGTACAACTATTTGCATTTAGCACTGCAAGTAGCAACGCTACAATCCCAATTAATATGGAAAATGCTAAAAACAATTTGGGCGTACAAAATTCGACAGCCTCTTTCACCATACCTTTAGGCGCAACCATCAACATGGATGGCACTGCAATTATGCAAGGTGTGGCCACCGTTTTCATTGCAAATGTGTATGGTATTGATTTAGGTTTAGGTGACTTTTTAGCTGTTATTCTGACTGCAACATTGGCTTCAATTGGGACAGCGGGTGTACCTGGCGTTGGGTTAATCATGTTAGCGATGGTATTAAACCAAGTTAATCTACCTGTTGAAGGTATTGCACTAATTATTGGTGTTGACCGTTTATTGGATATGATACGTACCGCAGTGAATGTAACAGGAGATTCTGCAGGAACACTCATCATTGCACATAGCGAGAAAGAACTTGCTCATGAAGTTTATAAGCAATAGCAAGGAAAGAAAGTAATATTAGATTTTCATGCTTTATTCATGCGTAGCTAAAGAATTTAATCGTTAAAAATATTTACTTATTTTTATCAGGGTATCTATTCCAATTTGTTAAATATTTACGCGGCAATAATGAACATGAACATCTGTTGCTCAAAATGAATATGTACTTCATAGATATGAATAATTGCTGAAATTAAAATAATAATAGTAACTACTTATCCCTTTTATATGAAAAATATACCTGCTTGATATTTAAAGATATACATGTAGCTTATTTTATGAATAAGCTGAGTAATATTAAGCAATATGATTTAAAAGAATAACAAGTTGACATAGAAGCTACCCATGACGCGCACGCGTGACACAAACCGGGGATGAAATTCCTGCACATTGCATTTTCCCTTTCGTTAATATAAACTTCCTCTCAGTGCTGAAAACACTGTAGATAACGGCTATCGCATCCGTCAACTGTGATAACTTTCAATAATACTTCATATTTTCCGATGTTGGGTGTGAACGAATAAAACACCTTTATGGGAATAAGTTCGGTCGATTATGTACGACTTTTCAGCACCCGACGCCCTTTATTTAGGGCATTTTCCTCTTTAACTGTCGGAGAATGCTGATGTCTTCAATTGTTCGCAAATCTTACGAAGTGTTTAATTTCCAAAATCTTGTTAATTTAATGGTGTCCATGTTGGTCAGTTATGACGAAAGTGCGGTGATGAGTGCGATTGGTCAAAAGGAGCCGCTTTCTAGTGATTTGAATCGTTTAATCAGTGCGCAGGCGAGTCAAATTAAGGCGTTTTGGAGTAAAACTCACGTAAGGTTTGAAGTATTCGCAAACTATGAATGAGCGTTGTGAACCAAAATGTAGTCAATATGGCTTGATGCGCACGGCGGCGAGTCAAATTTGCGCCCAAATGCCTAAAAATGAACAAGTGGGTAGTTTGGCACAGGATATTAAGTCGTTGGAAATGACAGCGAGTCAAAAGGTGTTGATGGAGATGGATGGGTTAAAACGTCAGTTAAGTGAGGCGGAACAGGCGTTGATTGTTGTGTTGGATTTGCAAGGTATTTTGAAGGTGACGCATATGAACGAGACGTGACTAACTCAAATCTTGCCACACCAGCTTTGGTGACATAGGTTTTAACTTCAACCGGAATTTCCATCTCTTCCCCTTTTTCAAAAGGTTCCTCTGGATCAACTTCAGAGACGAAGATGGTTCTGTCTAATGACGAGTTTGCAATAACATAAGTTATTTTTGTAAATTCACGGTTATCTTTGGTTGTAAAAGAACGACGAGTTCTTTGAATAATTGCACCTTTAACTATTAACATGTTTTATCTCACTATTTAACGTTTTCATCAACTCAAGTTCTATTAATCTATCAATACACTCTTGGTAAGATTTTTCACCCACACCTTTAACATTACGCAAGGCACCCGTTTGTACAGCAATAAATAAACTACTAGCATTAACAAT
>JADGDF010000002.1 GCA_016745055.1 Thiotrichaceae bacterium
TCGTAAACGTTTTGCGCTTCGCTTCAACCTTATTGCTGCTATATATAATAAACTAATTATTTAAGCTTGTTAACAAGTTATTTCGCAAGAGGTCTAATATAGACCTTTTCAGGTTTATCATCCACAAGATGGAGACATTATCTTCCAGGTATCAAAATCTTCTCAAAGCCAAGCTATACAACTAGTCACTCAATCTAAATATAGCCATATGGGTATTGTATATAATAAAAAGGGTAAATCATTTGTTTTTGAGGCGGTTGAACCAGTTAAATTAACCACTTTAGAGAGATGGATATCCCGTGGTGTTAATCAACATTTTATTGTAAAACGTTTAAAAAATGCAGAATATATTTTGACAGCGGGTGCACTTAGAAAAATGTACAAAACTGGCCAGCCATTTAAAGGTAAGCACTATGATTTATACTTTCAATGGTCTGACAATACAATATACTGCTCAGAGTTGGTTTGGAAAATTTACAACCGTGCATTAGGGATAAAGCTTGGTGAGTTACAGACTTTTAAAGAATTTGATTTCTCGCACCCTATTGTTCAGAAAAAAGTAAGGGAACGTTTTGGCTCTAATTTACCACTCGACGAGAAGGTGATTTCTCCTGCTCGTATTTTTTCGTCTACGCATCTAAAAACGGTCTATGAGAAATAATAAGATTTCCGGAGTCCTCCAGAGCTTTTTTGACATTTGCAGAACTTTCAACCTCTAGGACTCCGGTGATTTATACACTAAACTATCGTTTATTATTAGCTATCATTAGTCAGAAGAGGCTGGCTGCCGCTTTTCTAACCTTTCTAACATCATGCCACGCCACAAGGCACTTAAAATAATAAATGCGCCTGTGCCTAAAGCTAATATCATAATACCAAAGCTTGTAGTAGATAGTATTTTTACTGTACTCGCTTCAATAGGCGCAATAAGTTGTAAGGCTGCTAAATAAATGGGAATCATGAGTGCACGACTAAATAGCACAATCACCATAATGGATCCCATAACAAGTTTAATCATGTAAGGTTTAACATAAGTTGTTCCAATTGCGCCCAATTGAATACCAAAGAGTGATCCCGCTAAAATAATCATTGCAAGACGAATATCAACTAAACCGCTCCAAGCAAACTTAATCGTGCCACCTAATCCCATCACGAAAGCAACTACAAGTTCTGTTGCCGTACCGACTAAACTGGGTGCGCCTAAAATATAAATAATTGCAGGTACACCAATAAAACCACCAACCGCAATGGTTGCGGCTAGCATACCTGTTGCAACACCTAGCGGTAACACAAAAAGGAGGGAAACTTCTGCATTTAAGCTTTTAAAATAAACCATTGTGCCAGGAATACGAACAGAACGCACCCATAATGCAAGTGGACCTGGTTTTTCTTCTATATCGTCGTTTCTTTGTTTGCGACTTTTCCACGCATCATATAGTACATAACCACCCACAACAGCTAATACGACAACAAAAGCAAGGCTAACGTATAAATTAGAACCCGCATCACCAAATTTGTCACGAATATGTTGTTGAATTTGGATACCAATGAGTACACCAATTTCAGCAAAAATACCAAAAATAATACCTAATTTGACATCCACGTGGCCAAACCGAGCACGTTTAATGGCACCAATGAGTGCTTTAGGAAATTTATGACACATATTACTTGCAACAGCAACAATCCCAGGTACTCCTAAGCTCATCATTGCTGGAGTTAACACAAAAGCACCACCAGTACCAATAAAGCCACTGACTAAACCACCCACGAATCCTACAATAAATAAATAAATAACATGCAGGTATTCTAAGTCAATAAAATTAGCAGACATTGCTTCCATTTAGTTTTTTCCTTTATATGGTTTTGGTTTAACCCCTAATAAATCCCAAAATTGGGAGGTAAAATTTCCGTGAGCAATTGAAAATACAAAGGCAATAATCATCACACCGATAAATGTCCACTTACCTTGACTTGTCCAAGCAAGTAATTCTTCTGCTTTCAAATAAAGTGCAGTATATAGCACCACAACACTAATTCCCCACAAAATCACTTTTATTAACTTAACCCTGAATTTTTGTTGTTCAGTTAACATGTGTTTAACTTCCTTAAAGTTAGATTTTTAAGTAATTACCACGAATGGAAACCAATTATCCTGCGGTATTGATATTATTAACCAAACACTTTGGCTGCTTTTTGAGTAACGATTACACAATTAATATGCGGTTTTTAACAAAAAGTCAGATACTTTATACTTAAAATACAACAGCTTTGCGCAGGTTAAAGGGATAAAAAAGTCTAAATTTTATTGTTTGTCTATTTTTAAATGTTGTTAGCGTATAGCATGAGAATTTCTAAACGCTTTTTTTTATGCCTCCTTAAATTTGAATATGGACTTTTTTCAATAAAGTATCATTCAAAAAACTAAGATGTTTTAACTTGTATTCTGATTTTTAAAATAAAACCTATATTAGTAAATAATATTTAGTTATACCTTTAAAAATCAATAAATTATATAAATTAAACTTTATACTAAACTAGCATATTATACAATAATAGCGTCTAAATTGATTTAAAATCTTTTGAACAGGCAGAGCAACCGCATTAAAATATTTGCCCAAACACAAGGTTAGCTCGATAAGTGTTACTCCAACTAGCCTTGCGCCGTTTTTTAGCGAGACTCCCAGCAGTAGAATCTAGGTCAAAAAACCTCATGCACCAATGCCGGATTGTGGTCATGATAGCTGGCGCATTGCCTTTACGAATTCGACTCGAATCTTCATGAAAAACAACATCCAGACGCCAATGCAAGCGGTTTTTCCCCCTCAATATTCACGTACAGCTTTGGCGAATAGTTTGGCATTTGCAGCAAAAGAATTAATGAAATAGCACCGCTCCACCGTTTCTTTTTCACCCGTTAAACAGGTACGCTCCACCCTCCTGATACTTTCTCAACCCCTTCCATTTGTCCACATCAGGTAGCGTGGTTAAAATCCAGTAACGCTGGGTTTCTAAACGACCATGTCCTTTGTCAATATCTTCGGCAAAGTTGTATTGGACATGGCGATATTTATTTGTTTGCGCCGTATCAAAAAAATTAACAACTGCCTCATGCAAGGAGCCTTGATTACCCTTGAGGCCAATTGAATAATCCCCACCCTGGTCAATTTGAGCTTGTGGATAGGCTTTGCGTAATGAATGTAATAATAGAATCTATATAAGTTCAAAGAAACTAAAAAATATGGCTTTAATAAGGATAGTAATTCTGGTAGAGTTACATAATTAGTGCATTAATTAATTTATGAGAATCTTGCTGCTGCAGAGCAGTTTATTTAAACTTGATATACTGTCCTATAAATAGGGGATATTTTCTGTGATCCACGACGATACTGTAGCCCAACTGAAGCATCAAGTGCAAACATTGCACGCTCAACACGGTTTAGTTTCTTTAAAAGCAGGTACTGAATGGGAGGATATGGATTACCAAGAAATTCAGTGGCTGTACGAATTAGGTGAAAAACAACTCCCGATTCTAGTTAAAGTCGCTGGTCCCGAGGCCAAAGTCGATTTACGTCATTTGCAGGCCATCGGGGTTACAGGTTTATTGGGTCCAATGATTGAATCCAATTATGCGATGGAAAAATTCGCTGACATCGCGCAAGCACATTATAAAAAGGCAACGCAAACGCCTATGTTAGCAGTCAATTTGGAAACAATTCATGCTCATGATCAACTTGATACATTAATCAGTAGTCCTGCTTTTGAGTCCATTGAATTAGTTGTCATTGGTCGTTTAGACCTTTCTTTATCAATGGGTATTGATGATGTAGATCATCCAAAAGTATTGGAAGTCACCCAGAATATTGTCAATAAAGTCAGTGCTGCTGGCAAACCAGTGTCCATCGGTGGTTTTGTTAATCCTGCTACTGCTGGCAGTATCCGTGATACCTTTAATGTTAATTACCTCAACACTATCCACACTTTATTTGATCTGTCCAAAATAGACGATGTGGCTACCGCTATTTGGAGAGGCATTGAATTTGAAATTGATTTTTATGAATACCTAAAAACCCGCAACCCAGATCGCAACGAATTTTACCAATCTCGCATTGAAACCAGTCAAGCAAAATTAGATAAAGCTGCAGATTTTGCACCTAGCAACACGTAAATTATTAGTGATGTTTAATGAGTAATTACATCTGGAATACACAAGTGGATGTGTTGGTGGTTGGCAGTGGCTTTGCGGGGTTAACGGCTGCCATCGAAGCTGCACAAGCAGGTTGTTCTGTGCAAGTGGTTGAAAAGCGTGATTTTTACGGGGGTAACTCTTGGATTAGTGGAGGAGTGCTTGCTGCAGTTGACTTAGAAATGCAACAGCGTTACGGTATCCAAGACAGTACAGCCCAAATGTTTGACGATATGATGCGGGCGGGAAGAGCACGTAATGATCCTGCGTTAGTTCAACAAGTGTGTGCTCAATCGTATTCTGTTTTACAGTGGTTGCGCCAAGAGTTAGGCATCACTTTCATGGAACGCATTGAGCAATTTGGTGGACATTCTGTACCACGCTGTTATTCTGTCACCGATATTCAAGGACGCAATATCGTTAACCCTTTACTCGCTCGTGCTCAGGCATTGGGTGTTGATCTGCGTTTAAACACACGTTTGACTGGTATATTACAAAACGAAAAACAACGTGTTGTTGGGTGTGAACTGATGGCTAAAGATAATACAGTGCAATGTGTGCAAACCACACGCGCTTTAATACTTGCCAGTGGTGGTTTTAGTGGTGAAGCGGATGAACTACAACCAGCGACATCAAGTACTCGTTTAACCGATGCCACCAGTGACATTTTAAATTTAGCACAACAGTTTGGGGCAGAATTGATTGACTTAGACTGTGTGCAACTATTGCCTTGCGCTTCGCCTGATGAACCAGGACGAGGTGTCGCCCCCGTATTTGCTAGTTACGTTGTATTTCCTTATGGTATGATGTTAGATGTGGCTACAGGGCTGCGTTTTGTCAATGAATGGACAGATCGCAAAACACGCGCTGATGCCATGTTAGCTTTACAACAACCAGCCGTTGGTTTGACTGATCAAAACGGAATCAATAATGCTGGAGATATGATTCACCAGCATATGAATGACACTGTGATTCACCGTTTTGAGGACTTAGCTACCTTAGCGGTGGCTTATCAATTCCCTGCAGATGCCCTGAAAAATAGTGTTCATACTTACAACCAATATGTTGAACAACAACACGATGCGGCTTTTGGCAAGCCTATTCCTGCCCGCGCTAAACCACTTGCACCACCCTATTATGCATTGCGTTTATGGCCAAAAACTCATTCGACAATGGGCGGTTTACGCATCAATGCCCATACTCAAGTGTTAAACTGTGAAGGACAAGTCATTCCTGGTTTATTCGCGGCCGGTGAGGTGATAGGTGGTGTGCATGGTGTATCGCGTTTAGGCGGCTGTGCTATTACCGAATGTTTAGTACTGGGGCGTGTTGCAGGTCAACAAGCCGCTTTATTTCCCAAACTTTAATTAAGCCTTATGAATTCATCTATACATAAAACTAGATTATTTACTGATACTTACAGCGTGTTAGACGCGACTTTGCGTGATGCTGGCTACATGAATGATTGGCAGTTTTCCCGAGAGGAGATTTTTCAAGTTGTTGGCACTGTGGCACAAACAGGTGTAGAAGCCATCGAAATCGGTTATATCAGTGATGATCCTGACAGGCCGCTTGCTGCTCGTTGTGATGTAGCGTTATTACAGGCTTTGCACGAACATACCAATGGGGTAAGCAACTTTGTGGTTATGCTCAGCCTCAGTGAACCTGATCCTGCCAGTCTATTTGCCAGCCGCGCAGAATTGATAGACTTAGTACGTCTTCCTAGCACCTTTGCCCAATTACCTCAAGCCCTAAAAATCGCAGAACAGGTTAAAAAACAGGGGATTGCGTGTAGCCTAAATTTAGTCAATATTTCAACCTTAGAACGGGAAGATTTTCTGCAGGTTGCCCAAGAAGTTAAACACAGTGAAGTCGTCGATATTTTTTATTTAGCGGATTCTCGAGGCGCTTGTCATCCAGACGAAGTATTTAGCATGGTGAGCACGGTACGCGAAGTATGGGAGGGACGATTTGGCTTTCACGCCCATGATAACACAGGGTTTGCAGCAGTCAATCCACTCCGCGCTCTGGAAGCTGGTTGCCAGCTCATTGATGGTACAGTCAATGGATTAGGTTTGGGCAGTGGCAATACCAAGTTATCTCATGCATTGAGTATGGTACAACAACGTTGTCCTGAAAAAAATTACAATATTGCTGCACTAGATGCCATTTGTCGTAGTTTCCGCGTCCCCATGCCTGCTGAAAAAAGCTACTTGCATTATTTATTAGGGGCAAAAAATCTTGCTCAATTGTGGGTTGAACCATTGATTGAACGTTATGGCAAAGACACCGAACGTTTGCTGCAAATGATTCCACGCAGAGCTTACACCGATATTCAACAAGTGTTTGCTGAGATTGATACATGAGCCAACTTAGCCTATCTGATTTGCAACAAACCGATTTAAGTGAGCTGGATGTCGTGGCACGTTACAGCGAGTTCGCACCTACGTATGATGAATCTGTGACTAATTGGGGCTATCAATGCTATCGTACAGCCGCAGAACTTTTACAGCCTTACGTTGGACATGAGCAACCCATTCTTGATGCAGGCTGTGGGACGGGCTTAGTTGGGAAATCTCTGTATGAATTAGGTTATCAACAGTTAACAGGCATTGATATTTCACCCGATATGCTGGAACGTGCAGAACGCCTAGATTGTTATCAAAACCTACAACGGCAAGATTTAAGTGCAATACCATACTCATTTGCAGACAACCAATTTGTCGCAATTACCTGTGTTGGCGTATTTTCTCTTATCGCAGAACCTCGTCCTGTGTTACAAGAATTCTGGCGCCTGTTGCAATCAGGGGGGTATTTGGTATTTACGCAACAGGCTGTGTTATTTGAAAAATATGATTATACTAAATTACTACAAGAATTTGAGCAACGTGGTGAATTCCAGCGTATTGCCATCACCGATCCTATAGTTTATTTGCCGCAGCGTGAAGGTTACGAAGAACGTACAGTCATTTATTGTACTTATCAAATTCACAAGGGTTCTTGAACATGAAAAAATGCCTAGTTATTAATGACCGTGAACCCATTCCTGAAGACCACTTGAATGATGTTACTGAATTAGACACTGTTTGGTACCAAAAAACAGGGGAAGCTTTTTCCTTAGATGAGGCCATTGCTCAAAATCTTGATACACAAATTATTGTCACCACGTATATGGATTTGAGTGCGGCGCGTTTACAGCAATTACCTAAATTGGAACTTGTCATTACCACCACCATTTCCACTCATTTTGTCGACTCAGGGTATTGTCGAGAACACGGCAT
This sequence comes from Thiotrichaceae bacterium, assembly GCA_016745055.1. GTDB lineage: Bacteria > Pseudomonadota > Gammaproteobacteria > Beggiatoales > Beggiatoaceae > JADGDF01. Next base: position 7,465 of record JADGDF010000002.1, read on the forward strand.
CCAAATTGTTAACACAGCCAATTATACCGGCGCTTCCGTGGCAGAACATGCGGTTGCTTTAATGATGGCGGGAATGCGTAAAATTCCAGCGATTGATCAACAAGTGCGGCAAGGCAATACGGATTGTTTTGATTTTCCTGGTACAGAGTTATCCAGTAAAACGACTGGCATTATTGGTTTTGGCAATATTGGGGCGTACACGGCTCAGTTATTGAGTGGGTTTAATATGCAGTTACAATTTTATAATCGCTCGCCTAAAACCAGCCCCATTGCCCAAGCGGTGGACGTAGATACCTTGGTAGAAACCTCTGATGTTGTATTTTTAAGTTTGCCATTGAATAATGAATCACGTCATATTATTAATGCTGAACGTTTACAACGGATGAAAAACACGGCGTTGTTGGTGAATACATCACCCGATGATGTGATGGATTTGGCTGCCGTTAAAGCCGCTGTGCTCAATGGGGATATTGGTGGAATAGCCTTGGATTTACTCAATGCTAACTTTTTCCTAGAATGCCCCAATACCATTCTTACTCCACGTCGTGCTTGGTTCACTAATGAATGTTTTACGCGCCGTATTGGGATGTGGAAAGATACCTTAAAAGGTTATTTGAGTGGTACACAGCTTGATAATCAAAATGCGGAAGATTTTGTGCCTATTTCTTGAGAGTGAATGTACTTTGTTCTACAGTTGTTTGATATTGTATTAGTGGATGATGCTACGCTTATCTACCCTAACATTTGCTTGATTAGTAAGGTGGGCAAAATAATGTGAAACCCACCAAACAACTACAAAAGAGATATAAGCGATGTATGCCTATAGAGAAATGTTAACACTAACTGATCCACAGACTTTGCATCTCAAACAACCCTTGCCATTTGGCAAGGGACAACGAGTTGAAGTTGTTGTATTGATTAGTAATGAGAATGAAGAATTACAAATTCTGGAGTAGAATATGACGAAGGTTTTTACATACTCAGAAGCTAGGCAAAACTTCGCGAAAATATTGGTTTTAGCGCAATCGGAAGAAATAAAAAGAAAAGATGGGGCAGTTTTTGTACTAAAGTAAAAAGTGTGTCATCACCTTTTGATGTTGAGGGCATAAAAACAAATGCAACCACTCAAAATATACTTGATGCCGTCAGAACTAGCAGAATGGGCTAATTTGTCGCTCAAGGCCGATCACCCCATAGGCATCCAACTTAAGCACTACAGTTTTCTGTTATAGTCATCACCATTGAAAAGTTGCCAAATTCAGATTTTCTCCACCCTACAAACAGTGAAGGATAACCCTAGTTCAGCCCTACACGTTTATTTAGGCAATCTAAGAACCACTGAGCGTTCCTTATTTGATTGGGAAACAGGGGAAGCTTCCCCATTTACGACTGAGACTTATAACAAACTACTACGTTTTTCTTAGACTAGAGGTTCTCATGCCACTTGGATTGACAGTTTTGGTGGGAGTATACTCCACCCTACGGGTGTTAGAATATCAGCAAAAACGCTATCAAAAAAGCTTACAAAAAGGTACTCCTCCTGCATCTATTCCACAGCAAAAATCACAGAGTCTTTCGCAAAAAATCCGTAGTATTAACTTGACAAAACGAAGTTCCAAAGCTGATCTAAACCTTTCGTTGGCAGGGGTCGGGTTGGCTGTATTGCAACCCCTAGTTTTACCTGGTTGGTCTTTTTTGAATGCATTTCTAATTGGTTACAGTGCCTATCCTTATATGAAAGGATTTGAACGTTCTATTCTTGACAAAAAGATAAGCAATGATGTATTAGGCGCAGCTTGGATAATATTAGCCACCAGCGGTAATCAATATTTTGCAGCGACATTAGGCAATGTGGTTTATCATCTTGGTACCAACTTTATTGAAAAAAACCGTCAATCTTCTCGGGACTCAATGGTGCATATTTTTGACCGAGAAAATCGGCAAGCCTGGGTACTCAAAGAGGGGACTGAAATTGCAATTCCGCTCATACAAGTGATGACTGGTGATGTTGTGATTATTCGCAGTGGAGATATGATTCCTGTGGATGGAACTATTATCCAAGGGTCTGCCCGCATTGATCAACATGTATTGACCGGCGAATCCCAAGCCGTTGAAAAGTCAGTTAATGATCAGGTTTTTGCTTCTACTTTGTTAATCAGTGGGCAAATTCAAGTATTAGTTGAAAAAGCAGGTAACGATACAGTGGTGGCTAAAATTGAAACAACACTGGCTCAAACCACAGATTTCAAAAGTACATTACAAATGAAAGGTGAGGAATGGGCTGATAAGTCTGCACCTTATTTATTAGGTTTTGCAGGACTAACGGCTTTGGTTGCTGGTCCTGCTTCGGGGGCTGCAGTTCTCAATGCTCAAATTGGCTATCAACTTAGAATGGTGGCGCCCCTCAGCACTCTACGCTATTTATCAAAGGCTACTCACGATAGTATCTTGGTTAAAGACGGACGTTCCCTAGAAACTTTAAACACAATTGATACCTTTTTGTTTGACAAGACGGGCACGCTGACTGAAGAGCAGCCCCATGTTGGACAGGTAGTTATTTGGGGACATTATACTGAAGAACAGGTGTTAAGATTAGCCGCCATTGCTGAATTTAAATTGACTCATCCGGTCGCCAAAGCTATTTTGCAAGCTTACGCTCGTTACGAACAACCCCTGCCGGAACTTGATAACACCCACTATGAAATGGGATTCGGTACCAAAGTGAGCTGGGAAGAACAGATAATTCGTGTGGGTAGTTTGCGTTTTATGCAAAACGAAGGTTTATTGTTGGATGATAACACCCAAACTGAGCTTGAACCCATCTATGTTCAAGGACATTCTGTGGTACTGGTTGGCATAAATAACAATGTTATTGGAGCCATTGAAATTAAGCCAACAATCCGTAGCGAAATTCCAGCGTTGATTGCAAACTTAAAACAGCGAGGTAAGCACGTAGCCATTGTATCTGGTGATCATGATAAACCCACACAACGTTTGGCTCAACAATTGGGCATTGAAGAATACTTTGCTGAAGTCTTGCCAGAAGATAAAGCCAATATTGTAGATTTGCTCAAGCAACAAGGTCGTAAAGTTTGCTTTGTAGGTGATGGTATTAATGATACCATTGCAATGAAAAAGGCACAGGTATCTATTTCCTTACAGGGAGCTTCCAGCATTGCCACGGATACAGCCGATATTTTATTAATGAGTGGTGATTTGAAGCCCTTAGTTAAACTGTTAGATATTGCCCAAAACCTGCAAAAGACTATGTACAGAAGTGCCTGGTTAGTTGCTATCCCCAGTACTGTGGTATTAAGCAGTAGTTTGCTTCTACATACAGGATTGTTGTTCGCTATTTTGGTGAAGAATACATTTTTAAGTTCTAATGTTTTTTATGTTCTGCAAAAATCTAAACCTCATTTACAGTCAGAGAAAGCATTGCCAAACTCTACAAAATTATAGATTGTTTTAGGGAGATTTATTATGACAACAAGCATGACAACCCAACAACGCCAGGCCATTAAAATTTTTACGCACAAAGGTAATGTGCCTGATTCTGAAAGTGAACAATACCACTTGAATGTTAGCCAATACCCAAATTCAGAAGGGTTAAAAGCAGAAGTGTTACGTCGCTGGAATCAAGATGGTATTATGGTGGTATCAAACAGTGGCATGACGCATTTGAGCGAGTTAAAACGTTGGGGCGCAATGATTTTTGATGATTTTGTAGATTATGAAGGGGGGTCAGCTCCACGCAGTGCTTGGGGGGAAGGAGTTTTCAATATTGATGATACCCCTTCGCATATTAACATGTGCTATCACAACGAAATGTGTTATTTGCCTGCCTACCCACGTTGTTTTCTGGTTGGTTCCCTTGCTGTACCAAAGCTAGGTGGAGAAACAATGGTATCAGACAACCATGCAACTACCACTGCTTTATTAGCCACGGATGTAGGACAACAACTCAAAACCCGACGAGTACGTTATATCCGCAATATGACAGATAAACATAGCGATAAACTAAGCTACAAATCTTGGCAAGATACGTTTAAAACAGAAAGCCGTGAAGATGTGGAACGCTATATTGCCAAGACAGATTGGGAATATGAATGGTTAGATGATGGTACCTTGCGGACGTCCTATATCGTTGATGCGTATGAATGGCATGAAAATTTGCAAGAAAACCTATTTTTCTCTGGTATGGTCAGTCATGCTTCATTTTTTGATCAATGGACGGGCTTTAATCAACTTGATGATCCAGAGCGTCCTTTCACGATGACTTATGGTGATGGCCAACCGTTTAATGACAATGAATTACAAATACTATTTGATATTTACAATAAGCGTAGTTTTCCTATTCGTTGGCAACAATTTGATTTAGCCATCTTAGATAATTTACGTTGGACCCATGCACGTCCTGCATTTCAGCTAACTGAAAACGAACAACGGGTAATGGGAGTCTCAATGGGTATGATGAGACAACGTGTCGGTGCACATTTTTAAGAGGGTATTATGCGTATTAAAAAGGTATCTTTATACCGCAAAGAAATGCCGATGGTGTGTGGTAAATTTTCGTGTTCTTTAGAACCTGGCACAGAGACGGCAGATGTCGTTATTACCCGCATAGAAACTGAATGTGGTTTAGTGGGCTATGGCGAAGCAGGTTCTGTAGGTGGCTATCCCAATTATGCACTGGGTACGCTAGCGAGTAGTGCAGAACTGATTGAGCGGCATTTAATGAGTAAAGACCCCCGCGATCTTAATCAGATTCAATACATCATGTCCTTGATTGATGGTCACGGAGCGACAAAAGCAGGGTTTGATATGGCCTGTTGGGACATTATTGGTAAAGCCTCTGGCAAGCCTTTGTATGAAATGTTAGGAGGCAAGTTTATTGAACAAGTGCCTTTGTATCGTTCTATCCCCACGATTGAACCGGACGAAATGGTAAAATCAGTCGAAGACTGGCGTAGTGAAGGCTATAAAATGTTTCAGCTACGAGTCGGACATGGGGATATTCAAGCGGATTTAGCTCGTATTTCTGCAGTCATTTCTCAGCGTCAACCAGGAGAACTTTACACGGTAGATGTAGCAGGACATTGGCGACGCGACGAAGCTTTGTCTATTTTAAATGCAGTAAAAGAGTTGGATTTTACCATTGAGCAACCTTGCTGGATGATGGAAGACTGCATGTCTATCCGCGACCGTTGCCAATTCCCTATGAAGTTGGATAATAGCCTCAACAGTGTACATGATATTTTACGGGCTTATACCAAGCAAGCCTGTGACAGTATTGTATTGCAAATCAGTAAATATCCTGGGGTGAGTCATGCACGTTTAGCCCGAGATATAGCAGTCACTGGGAGTTTGGGTATTACTTATTCAACGCAGTGGGGGACGGAAATTACTGGCGCAGTACTGACACAATTGGCTATGACTACGCCACCCAATCGCTTTATCAGTACCTTAGATATCCACAATTATTCTTCTTTATCTGTTGCCCATAATCATCCCATTAATGTTGAAAATGGTATGATGTGGATGGCACATGATAAACCTGGTTTAGGTATAGAAGTGAATGATGCTGTTCTTGGTGAACCTAATCTGGTGATTGAATAATACTATGTCGCTACTTCTCACACTTGCAGGTCTTACCTTGGGAGGCGCTGCATCATTTCTTGCTGATAAACTGCCTGACAAAACCAAGTTACCCTTTGCTGGTGGGAGTCAACTGACTGACAAAATTAAATCACAATGGGTACAACGTAAAACTGGTTTAGCTAACACAAAAGTAGAGGACAAAACGGTAGAGACTTCTCCCAAAATGTCCCCTGCCGAAACTGAGGCGGCTCACCAACAAGGTATCGCTCTCAGTGCTGCTAGTTTGTTGGTTATAGGAACAATAACTACACCTGTGGTGGCTTGGCTGGGTTTGCCCCTGTTGGGTTACAATGTTACTTATCTGCTGCGTAAAGTTTGGCATTCACTGCATAATCAAGGCAACTTTTCAGTTATTTTGCTGGATGTTTTATCAATCGTATTTGCAATTTTTCTCGGTTTTTTCTTCATTGCCGCGTTGTTATTCAGTGCTATCTTCACAGCTAACCGCTTAATTGCTAGAACAGAGCGTGAGGCACAAACGGATTTTAGCCGTATTTTTGGCGAATTATCCGACACTGTTTGGTTGTTGCAAGATGGAGCTGAAATTGAAGTCCCTTTGAGTAGTTTAAATGCTCAGGATGTGATTGTGGTTCATGCAGGCGATATGATACCTGTTGATGGGCATATTGTCGCAGGAGAAGGGCTGATAGATCAGCATTTATTGACTGGGGAGTCTCAGCCGGTAGAAAAAAAGGTAAGTGACCCCGTACTAACTTCAACCTTGTTAATTTCTGGTAGTCTGCACATTGTGGTTGAAAAACAGGGGTCTGAAACGATTACGGGACAAATCGCTAAAACGTTGGAACATGCCGCTAGCTTTAAGCATAAAGTACAATCACGGGGCGAATATCTGGTTGAACAAGGGGCTTTTTATACTTTGCTTGCATCAGGATTGACATTGCCTTTTCTTGGCTTGAACAAAGCAGTCGCCATTAGTTACAGTGGCTTTGGTTACCAAATGCGCATGGCTGCCCCATTGATGGTATTAAATTATTTACGTATCGCTTCGCGCAATGGTATTTTGGTCAAAGATGGACAGGCTTTAGATACATTACATAGTGTGGATACCGTAATCTTTGACAAAACAGGGACTTTGACTGAAGAAACCCCCCAAGTTGAACAGTTGATTGCTTGTCATGGTTTTACAGAACAGCAATTATTACACTATGCTGCGAGTGCTGAGCAACGTCAAAAACACCCTGTTGCTCAAGCAATTACCAACTATGTTCAACAACAAGAGATGGAATTATTAGTTTTAGAACACAGTGAATATGTTATTGGGCATGGATTGCTAGCCACATTATTGGATACTGCGAAACAGCAAAATATTCGGGTCAAAGTTGGCAGCCAACGTTTTATCCAATCAGCTAATATTGAAGTGCCAGACAATATTGTACACATGCAACATGAAGCCGGTGCAAAAGGCCATTCTGTGGTATATGTAGCTTCTGAACAAGGACAACTGATTGGGGCAATTGAATTGCGTCCTGCTTTACGTTCTCAGGCTAAAGACGCTATCGCAGCTTTGCATAAATTGGGCATAAAAGTTTATATTATTTCAGGCGATCAAGAAAAACCTACCCGCCATTTAGCTCAAAGTCTTGGGATTGATGCTTATTTTTCAGAAACATTGCCGCAGGATAAAGCAAAACATGTTGAAGAATTGCAAGCTCAAGGACGCAAAGTCTGTTTTGTGGGTGATGGTATTAATGATTCTGTCGCCTTACAAAAAGCTGATGTGTCCGTTTCTCTGCATGGAGCAGCTACCATCGCTCAAGATACTGCTGATATTGTATTAATGACCCCTAATTTATCACATATCCCTTATTTAATTCGTATGTCTAAAGAATTAGATACACGTATGACCTTGAGTGAACAATTGAATATGGGGTCTGGGGCTGTTTGTGTGTCAGGAGTATTCTTGTTGGGTATGGGAACAAGTGGCGCTATTTTTCTTTACTCCGCAGGTTTATTAACGAATTTAGGGAATGCATTATTACCTTTATTTATTCATCCAGAAAAAAGCAATTCTTGAGTAATCTTTATGCGTATTAATCGAGTTTCTTTATATCATATCCACCTCCCCATGTTATGCTCTTCTTTTACCTGTTCACTGGAACCTGGTGTATCTAGTGCTGACGTGGTCATTGCAAAAGTTGAAACTGATGAAGGACTAGTGGGTTATGGTGAAGCAGGTGCAGTAGGCGGTTATCCCAATTATGCCAAAGGCATTCTTGCCAGCAGCGCAGAACTGATCAAGCGTCATCTTATTAACAAAAACCCCTGTGACATTAACAGTATTCAACAAAGTATGTCTCTGATTGACGGCCATGGTTCAATCAAATCCGCTTTCGATATTGCCTGTTGGGATATTTTTGGCAAACTTTTAGGCCAGCCTATTAGCACTTTATTGGGTGGAAAATTAACAGATTCTGTGCCGATTTATCGTGGTTTACCTCTGAAAAAACCGGCTGACATGGCAAAAGAAGCAGATGCTTGGCGTACAGAAGGGTATCGTTACCTGCTTATGAAGATAGGCTGTGGCAACCTTAATGAAGACATAGAATGCATTGAAGCCGTCATGCAAAATCGCCAGCCAGGGGAACATTATACGATAGATGCATCAGGACGTTGGCGGGTAGATGAAGCCTTAACTGTGCTCAAGGCCGTACAACACTTGGACTTCGTGCTTGAACAACCTTGCTGGACTTATGAAGAATGTCTGTCTGTGCGAGTGCGTACCCAACGTGCTATCAAGCTAGATAATGTTATTACAGATATTGGCAAAGTACTACGGGCACAAGCGGATCGCTCTTGTGAACTTATGACCTTGAAAATTGACAAGCTGGGTGGTATCACACAGGCAAGAATTGCTAAAGATATTGCCTCCGCAGCAGCGATAGGGGTCACCATAGAAGCTCAATGGGGTACGGAAATTCTCGGTGCGGCTGTCACACAATTAGCGCTGACCACGCCCCCCAATCGACTATTAGCCGCACCAGATATTCATACCTACTCTTCAATTTCGACGACTAGCAACAATCCTATTAAGGTTGAAAATGGACAAATGAGTATGAATAATGAATCAGCAGGTTTAGGTATTGTCGTGAATGATGATGCTTTGGGCGAAGCAAGTCTTGTGATTGAAGCGTAGAAATCTAACTTCCAAGACCTTGCTTAAAAATAGTTTTAGCCTTGTAACCCTGCTTGCAAACACGCATAGCTTTTTGTTCTGAGAACCATAAACCCATTCGATAGCATCAAATAAAAGCCAAGACAAGAAGTGCCAATAACCGACTGACTCTTTGTGGGTCGGTCAAATGCGCCTCTTCCAAATTAAAGCCACGGATTTTCAAGGCATTAACGAGTTTTAGATAAGTTTATAGTTGTTAAGTTTACAGTTGTTTCGGGAATGGAATGCAGTAGATTTCTCGAAACGACCGAGAGAATTTCATCCTCGGTTTGTGTCAAATGTGTCATGGGTAGCTTCAGACAACCAATTCACCCATAAAGTTCTCAGTGAAGTGATTGTCCAACTATCATCACGTAGAAATCGTTGGAGACATTTGTCATTCGATTCTACTTGGGCATTATGCTCAAAATGCACTGCTCAGCTGAGATTTACTGTGTGCAACTCAATAATCGCTAACAGGCAATGCGCCATCAAAAAACATCGGGGTACACCAGGCTAATGTTGGTAGATTATCTACCAACTGCTTCAGTTTTGTTGGGCTTTACATCATCAATGAATTTTGGTTATCAAATAAATGGGAAATCATAAACTGTATTAAAAATTTATTAACACTATTTTATGCCCTGTCGTCAGGATACAACCTAAGTTTTTCAGTAAAAAATTAAATTTATGAATAACCAATATCATTTTTGTTTTTCCTTTACACTAATGTGATAGCATAATGCGTAATTTACTCACAATTAAGACCTTCACTTTCATAGCTTTTATAATATACTTAACATTAGTTGATGTAAGTTTTATGGGTAACTATTTTGAGTACACAATGGCAAATTTTTATCTATAAATTTTACAAAATAGTATAGTGAGTAATTTTTCGTATATGATTTAAATTGTATTTAATGGCAGGTAGGTTGAGTTATGTGGTATATGATAGAAACAAAGGTATTTAAATACTTTACAATACATTGACTTCTAATCAGAGACATAACTTTAAATACTCATATTTCAACTATGAGAGGTTCAAGACCATGAACTGGCTAATTTTAACATTTGCGGGGATTTTCGAAGTTACATTTGTGATTGCACTGAAATACTCAGATGGATTTACCAAGCTATGGCCAAGCACAACGACTATTATTGCTGGAATCCTAAGCTTATTTCTCCTCTCACTTGCACTAAGAAGTATTCCTGTGGGTACAGCTTATGCTGTGTGGACAGGTATTGGCATTGCAGGCAGTGCAATGATGGGTATTCTTTTCTTTCATGAGCCTAAAGAGGCCGCTAGAATTATTAGCATCTTATTACTTCTTGGCGGTATTATTGGCCTGAATTTGACTTCCACGCATTAGTAATTATATTTCTCCATTTTTCTTACTAATAAAGGTGAGAAAGAAGGAGAAAAAATTATGTTCGATCATTTAGCTATCCCATATAGAAAGACCTACAAGCCTGTTGTTAGGAAAAAATCTCTGCTTATACCAGATTGTTAATCATTTAAATATTCTAAAAAATGTCAATATCTGCTAAGGATACTTTATCCACAAATTTTTCTATGAGTAACAATACAGTTTGCTATGAAGGCGAATGGACCATTACTCAGATTGGCCAACAAGAAAAGAATCTTCAAAAATTACCCCCAAGTTCCCAAATTATATTTGATGGCAGTAAAATTAGTTCTCTTGATACTGCAGGTGCCTGGTTAATTTATCGTACTCAACAAACTTTACAACAGCAAAATGTAACAGTCAGTTATAAAAACTTTACCTCAGAACAAATGGCATTGTTTCGTATGATCGCAGACTATTCAATCCAATTAGTTCCATGTCATACTCATACTTTCGCTAATTTTTTAGTCCGTATTGGCAAGCGCACTTACTCCACGCTTAATCATGCTTTCGTTTTCTTATCTTTTGTTGGTGAAACAAGTTTAGCTTTATTATGGGCTTTATTATTTCCACACCATATTCGATGGAAAGCTTTATTTTCAAACATTCAAACAGCAGGTATACAAGCTTTACCTATTGTTGGTTTAATGGCTTTTTTAATGGGGGTTGTACTTGCTTATCAAGGAGGAGTTCAACTCAGCCAATATGGCGCCAATATTTTTGTTGTAGACTTAGTGAGTGTCACGTTATTTCGTGAATTAGCGCCTTTATTAACTGCTATTATTATTGCAGGGCGAAGTGGTTCTTCTTACACTGCACAAATCAGCACTATGCATATCACAGAAGAAATAGATGCCTTACGTACATTGGGCATTACGCCGATGGAATTGCTTGTATTGCCAAAATTATTGGCATTAATTTTGGTTTTACCTTTACTGTCTGTATTCTCAAATATATTGGGATTGATTGGTGCTATGTCAATTGCACAGTTAGCGTTGGATGTATCAATAAATGACTTTTTTGAACGTTTGCAACAAGCTATTGACGTTAGGCACTACTTAGTTGGTTTAAGTAAAGCACCTGTGTTTGCGGCAATTATTGCATTGGTTGGTTGCTATCAAGGACTTCAAGTCCAAGGTGGTGCAGATAGTGTTGGTAAACAAGTGACAAAGAGCGTTGTACAAGCTATTTTTCTAGTAATTATTGCTGATGCGATTTTTTCTATTTTATTTAGCTGGTTTGGTATTTAAGCTGATAGGTTGGAACTCTTTATGAAACTTTGTTAACTTAAAAAATTTATCCATCAAAGCTTAATGTTTTATTCACGTCCAAAATACCTTGATGTCCGCCAGCTAAGGCAATATTCGCTAATGTATCTAAATCTGTGGTTTCATGATTCATGATTTTTACTAACATAGGAAAATTAATGCCGCTGACAATACGCACTCGATATTGCTCTATTAAACTAGCAGCTATCCTTGATGGCGTTGAACCAAATATATCCGTTAAAACTAATACGCCTTGCCCTTCTTCCAGTCTGGTATACAATTGTTTGGCGTAATAACAGTATCGATCAACATATTCAGTGGTTTCGTTACGCACAGGTAACACTTTAACGGGCAAAGGTAAATTATCCCCCCACATTCTCTCTAAACAACTTAATAAAACTTTTCCCATATCATCTTGGGTTATTAACAGCACACCTACTGCCATCAGGTAAGCTCTCGGTGTCTCGCCAATACATTTTCATGCTTTTGACTAAAATGTTGAGCCAACTGCTCAACAAAATAAACAGACCGATGTTTTCCCCCTGTACAACCAATGGCAACCGTTAAATAACTTCTATTATCAATTACAAACTGCGGAATCCAAGTGTCTAAAAACTCAATCAAATTTATCAACATTTGATTGACTTTAGATTGTGCTTCAAGGAATGTTATCACTGGCTGATCTTTTCCTGTGAAGCTTCGTAGGTCTACTTCCCAATGTGGATTTGGTAAACAGCGGACATCAAATGCAAAATCAATATTATCAGGTACGCCATATTTAAATCCAAATGACTGAAATAGCAAGGACATTGTTTGTTCAGAATTCAATTTTATTTGTAAACGAATAAGGTCACGAAGCTGATGCACATGAGTATGGGTGGTATCAATATGTGTACTGGCATTATAGATTAGTGGTGTTAATAACTGTCGTTCGTAAGCAATGGCTTCTGAAAGTGGGCGCTGAGCGGAAGAGAGTGGATGCTTTCGGCGAGTTTCACTAAAGCGTTTGATTAATACCTCGTCATCCGCTTCTAAGAATAAGATTTCGTAAGTAACATCCATCTTATCCAAAGTTTGTAATAACGCTGGCATGTTTTGTAAAGCAATAGTTCTTACATCAATGCCAACTGCAACACAAGCATGCGCTGGTTGGATTTGTAATACTTGTTCAGTAAAAGCGGGTAGTAATGCCACAGGTAAGTTATCAACACAATAAGCCCCCATATCTTCAAGGCTACGCAAAGCAATGGTTTTCCCCGCACCCGCAAGACCGCTTACGATAATTAATTTCATTTAGGTTATTTACTTATTAAGTACAAGCAAAAGATTTAAAGTTTAAAGCAATCTAAACTAAACATGTATTGTTTTTTCATATAGAAGTAATAAATTTGTATGATCGCATTCAAATTTTTCTTGTTTCTAAGCTTTAATAGACTTTTGAAAAATCATCTCAACCTTTAAGGCATGCAAGATTTACATTGCTAAATAGGTTTTAAGCACCTGCCAAACCAAGTTGGTTATTTTTGGCTGGTATTAAATTATAATGATATAGGTAGGCTACTTATTGTAAATAGGTAATTCTATGATAAAAGTTGTACCAATGCCTAATTCGCTTTCACACCAGATTTTACCTGCCATCGCCTCAACCAGTCTTTTTGCAATAAATAATCCTAATCCAGTAGAATGCTCTCCTCCTGTGGGTCTTGGACTGAGTCGGCTAAATTTGGTAAATAATTTTGCCCGATCTGTTTGGCTCAATCCAGGTCCTTCATCTTGAATCTCACAACGAATACGTTTTGCTGTTGAAATAATGCGTACACAAGTTTTTGTTTGTGAAGGAGAATACTTAATTGCATTGGAAATCAAATTATCAAATACTTCGTAAATAGCACATTTATCGACGAGGGCAATATATTCATAGGACTCTGCTCGATCTTTCTCAAATAACAAAATAATATCTTTGTGATGAGCTAATTGTTGATAATTATCTAGTAATTGTTTAATAATAGTTGAAATTTCAATTTTTTCTAAAGAAAGATAAGTTTTTCCTGCCTCAATGGCGTTGATATCCAGCAAATTAGTTACTAATTGAAACATTCTATTAGCACTTTCACAAATCATTTGGTTAAATTCTAATATTTCTTTCTTAGATAAAATATTTAAGTCTTCAACCACCATTTCCGACAAACCTATAATAGCAGATAACGGATTTTTTAAATCATGAGCCGCAATGGCTAAAAATTCATTTTTTTCTTGGTTTAAAAGTATGAGTTCCTGGTTTTTTTGGTGCAATTCATGCGTCCGTTGTTCAACTTTTTCCTCTAAGTTTTGTCGATAGGATTCAATTAACATAATATCTGCGTAACTACGTAAATTTGCAGTGAGTAAGGTAAAAATTTTTTGCGCAGTTAATTCTGTTTTATTAGCATATTCATTAATTTCATATTTTTGAATAACTTCTTTTTGAGGTGCTTGGCCAGGCTGACCAGTGCGAAGGACAATACGGACAAATCGATTTTGTAACACATTGCGGATATATTTAACTAATTCCAGTCCTGCATTGTCAGTTTCCATCACAACATCTAAAAAAATAAGTGCAATATTGGCTGTATTTTGCAATATATTTTTAGCTTCCAGGGCAGAATAAGCGTCTAAAATTTCTAAGCACTTATTTTCATAACTAAAATCAGATAATACCATATGAGTAACTTGGTGAATGCTAACATCATCATCCACGACAAGCACTTTCCAACTTTCTTGAGTGACTGTTTTCTGGGAACAATCTTCAGTTTCATCCTCTTCGTCTACAAACAACAAATCATCTTCTACTTGACTAGCTATCATTTCTACTTGATTTGTATCCATGCAGATTGTCTCTTAGTGACGAGGATTTTTTGACTGAAAAAGTTAATCTGAAGAACTGCGAGGCTAAATAAGGCAAGTATATCCACACCCACAAAAAGGCTTGATATATGCTACCATCTTTCCAACTAAGCTACCAGTTTTAAGTGTTAAAATTAGCTTTTATCTTGTACGACCTGGCTTTAAACCATACTTTAACCTGATTTACAGCTTTTTATTTGTAACTTATTCTATCTCTATCAACAACTCATTGACTAGCTTATTGTTTTGTATTATACGCACCATTATTTACAGTAGGGTTGTACCATTTCAATGATACTATCATCGTCAAAATCTTTTGCCAAAGTGCGTATTTTTTTCAATGCTGTATATAATCCTGGTTCAATTGTCTGTAACTCATCTAAATAATTGTGAATTGCCATAACATCGCCCATACGGGCAAATTCTAATAAATGTTTTGCTTGCTCAGAATTTAGTTCAATTTCAGGTACATTAGTTTGTTTCGTTACTAAATCAGTGACATTCGTTTTTTCTTCATATACCCAAGTCAGTGGCAGATATTTTTCTAGACAAGCGAACAATAATTCTGCTTTAAATGGTTTGGGCAAAAAATCTGTGCAACCCGCATCATGACTTGCTTGCATATGTTCACTAAAGACACTGGCAGAAATAGCAATAATGGGTGTGTTTTGAAAAGCTGTTTCTTGACGCAAGCGTCGTGTGGCTTCAAAACCATCCAAAATGGGCATCATTAAGTCCATTAAAATCAAATCTGGTTGACATAAGTGTGCTTTCTCAATGGCTTCATGCCCGTTAACGGCTTGATCAGTTTCAAACCCTAATGGTTCAAGTAAATTTTTAGTGACTAAAATATTATCGTTGGTATCATCTACAATTAAAATACGATAAGCAAGGTGATTTCCGGCAGGCACATAGCCATTGATATGTTCAAATTCATTGATTTGTTTTGATTCTACCCGATTTCGGCTAAATGGTGCATGAATTTTAAACCAAAATCGTGAACCTTTACCTGCTTCACTCTCCACACCAATTTCACCTTCCATCATCTCCACTAGACGTTTTGTGATGGACAGTCCTAGCCCAGTCCCTTGTGCTTTGTGCAAAATACTCCCGACCTGCCGAAAGGGTGAAAATACCTCGTTTAATTGGTCATCAGCAATACCGCAGCCAGTATCAACAATATCCACCTGTAAATATTGGCTGTCAAAATCATATCGCAGTTGCAGGTTTACATAACCTTTCTCAGTGAATTTAACCGCATTTCCCATTAAATTCATCAATAATTGACGTAAACGTTTTTCATCAGCGTGCACAATATCTGGCAGGATAGAAACAGCCTCATAACTTAATTCAATACTTTTTTGCTGAGTGCGAATTTTGAACATTTCTATAATATCCTTCAAAAAGCTTCCCAGAGCAAAATCATCAGTATAGAGTTCCATTCGTCCTGCTTCGATTTTCGATAAGTCCAAAATATCATTAATTAAGGTAAGTAAATGTTCTCCACTACGATGAATGAGTTCAACGCCCTCTTTTTGCCGAATGGTCAAACTGCGTTCACGCTGCAAAATTTGGGTGTACCCCAAAATGCCATTTAAAGGAGTGCGCAATTCATGACTCATATTAGCTAAAAAGGCACTTTTTGCTTGGTTAGCAGCTTCTGCCTTTTCTTTTGCCAATTGTAGTTCTAACTCAATATTTTTACGTTCAGTAATATCTGCTACATTGCCAACAAAACTGTTAATTTCCCCATATCTATTCAACTCTAAAGCAGCCTTTATTAAAGCCCAACGTACTTCTCCATCTGGCCTTAATAAACGTCCTTCTTCTTTCCAAGGTTGGCGAGTTTCTACTGTTTTTAACCAACTTTGCACTAATCTCTCTTGATCTTCTGGATGCAATGCTTTTGTCCAACCTTGCCCCAAAGATTCTTTTTCACTAAAACCGGATATTTCATACCAACGTTGATTCGCATAAATACAAGCACCTTCGGGATTTGCTTGAAAAATACCATTGGGTGAAGTGTTAGTCAGTACTTGAAAACGTGTCTGGCTAGCTCGTAATTCTTCTGCCACTTGTTCGGCTCTGTCTCGGGCCTGCTCCAAATTTTTAGCAGTTTCGGCCAATTTCTTAGCACTTTGGACAGCAGATTTGCGAACTTTATTGAGTGAATAAACAGTTTTGGTCATTAATTGATGGGAAGCCAACACCAGTAATCCACTGAATAAACTGATACCAATGATCAGCGTACCAAATTTATCCCAGAAAGATTCGCCAATAAAGGCATGTTCTTCAATGGTAATTAATAGGTCGTGTTCAGTAATTAATAGTTTACTGAGGCTAAATGATTTTTCATAAATATGGTCAGATTCTTGTGAGGTAGAGTGAGTTTCTTGTTTATGTTCTAAATTTCTTGTATTAAACAATATATCACCATACTTTAAAGTGATACTGAAATGATTATGCTTTTTTTCTCCAAAAGCATGTAACCATAATTGATCAAACTCATACCCAACAGCAATAATGGCTGATACGCCATGTACATCTGCTTTCAAAGCCTGTAAAGAAATCAACATAAGCTTACCTTGGTAAATTTTGAATAAAGGTTTATCAGGTAAGCTGTTCAAAGCCTGTTTTATATCTGGCAATAGTTCATCAGTTATTCCAAATTGATGTGGATTATCTGCTCGTCCAATAATACGTCCAAGATGGTCATACACTGTGACCATATCAAAGTGCAGTCCTTCATGGAAGGGCATGATTAAATCTAACAAAGCATCTTTGTCTCCAAGAAGTATACTGTCAATAATACGCCAGTCTTCAACTAATGCGTTTGCAAGACGCCCAGTATCCTCAGACAATTTCTTAATTTCAGAAATTAACTCAGTTTTATGAGTATTTAATTCCGATTCAACCTGCTTTTTAAAAATGTTATATTCCAACAAGGCAATGTAAGCGATACTACCCAGCATCAGTAAAGTAGTAATTAATGTTGGAATTAGTAATTTGGCTCGTAAACTGAACATAGGAACTATTTTCCTTTGTCCACCACTGTACGCACTACGTCGTAGAAACTGTCTGGTCTCACAACAAATCCCTTTGCAGGAATGTCAATCAATAATTCTTCTGGTACTTTTGGCAGGATAACCTGAAGCTTATCACTCATGGCTTTGGGTAAATTCGGATGGGTGGCAATCAAAATATTGGGAATAGGCGGTGTTTCTAACAAGATTTTGAAAACATCTCCATATTTTTCTTGAGCATCCTCAAGATTATACTGCCAAGTTGCACCAGCGATAATACTTTCTTCCACGATAGCGCCAGTGACATTAGGATGACTGCCGAGAAATAAAGATTCGCTAAAAAAATCTTTATAATTAATACCTTTTTCTCTCATAATGGCATGAGGATATTTAAAGCCACTGGAAGATTCCGGTTTCACAAACCCAAAATTTTTACCTTTTAAATCTTTCAAATTATTGATATTTTTATATTTTTTCAAAGTGACAATATAACCTAAGTAAGAATCTTTAAGTTCACTCTTATCTGGTGTCGGCATAAGTGCGGTTACCAACACATTCACATCTGGATTTTTACGTTTAGCTAATATATATGGCACTGGACTGATTTCAGTAATAGAAACCGTACCTGATGCTAGTTTTTCCACTAAATCTTCGTAGCTTTTCGCACCAATGGGAACAAATTTGCAATCCGTTTGCTTACTCATCCAATTCAGTAATGGTAAATATTTTTGCCTCATATTACTGAAAGAGCGTCCCTTTTGCCAAGGTGGTATACCAAAATGACAAATCTTAGTTTCAGCATATACCACTGGAAACAAGGTAAAAGTAAGAATCAATAGTAAAGTAGTAACGAGTAAACTACGCATTAGAAAGTTCTCCAAAAGCATCAAGTAAAAAATACAAAGAGTTATGCCTAATGAGTTTAAGTCAAATAATTATTATAGATAATGCATTAACAGCAATTATACCATTGTTTTAGCGGGAATAAATGTTGAGCACCTCAATTTGTAAGGATTAAAAATTATTGATGAATTTACTAGCTGTTAAAGGTTTAATATTTTAACGCTATCATCATTCTTGCAGATGTTTTGTGCTTTGTTTTAATCCTATTACTTATATATACAACAACTTACTAAATATAAACACAAACTTATTTCGCAAGAATGCTATTTAAAAATTGAACATAGCATCAATTAGTGCTTTAATTTAATTTATTACTTTAGTTTAAAATTTAGAGTTGGCCTACACTATACTTATACAAGTTAAAACAATACCATTAATTTAAGCTTGCATTCTTTTAATAATAAGCAGGGCATCCAAAAAGGTGGTTGCAATGAAACAGTTAAAAGTACTCTTTTATGCACTTTGTTTACTTTATCTCAATCCAGGATATGCCAACGATTTTGGTATTGAAGTGCGGTTGGTTTGGGACACGCCTCAAGCAGATTTAGATTTATATATTTATAATCCACAAATGGATGGTTGTTTTTGGGATCAGAAAACCACTGATTGGGGGTGTCATTACGATTATGATTCTCGCGCAGGTAGAGAACCCACCGATACTTACCCTTATACAGAACAAGCCACGGTCGATTTAGCAAGTATGCAAGCCAATCCTGGTATTTATACAATTTTAGTACATCATTATTACCAATCTAGTTATGGAGCGAGTCCTAAAAATGTCAGTGGCAGTGTTGACATTTATAGTTATGGCAAATTTGTCGGCACATTTCCAATTACTTTGAAAAATCCTACAAATCATGTCATCGTTTGGCAAGGTCATATTAACGATGAATCTACGGGATTTATTCCTCCTTCAGTCCCCACAATTGGATGTCGATTATATGCAGTACACGATGATAAACAAAGTGATTCTCAACTATTAAATATTGATCCTGAAGGTGCTACCATCGCTTTATTAGGTGGTGTGCATGCAGGTTATGATTTAGAATCATTGGCAGCTCATCCTTCTACACACATTTTATATACAGTCTCCAGTGATGACAGGCAAACGACTTCATCTGAAAGTCAATTATTTACTGTAAATACTACAACGGGTGCGCTGACTAGTATTGGCCAAGGTATTGGTTTTAATAGCGTGGACAGTCTCTCATTTGATGCAGAAGGCCAATTATGGGGTTGGGCCAAAGGAAAGGGATTAATCCAAATTGATTTAAATACAGGTGAAGGAGAACTTAATTTAGCAACATCGCATAGGATTGAAGATTTGACTTGGGATCGCAATAACAATCTACTTTATGCCGTGCAACAGCAAAAATTATGGCGCTTTGATGGGCAACAAACGGAATTAGTTTGTACTTTACCTCAAGAAACCGAAGCGTTGGAAATGTTGCCTGATGGAAAACTATTATTTGCCATGCACAATGATGATAAATTACGCATTCATGCACTTGATGTAAACACTTGTCAAATTTTGGAAGAAAACCATATTTCAGTTCCCTATAATGATATAGAAGGATTAGCTTGGGATTGCCAAGAATAATTCAGTTAATTATCTATATTTCTTGATTAATCCACCAATTTCTTAACTTTGTTGGTAAAATAACAAATTAAGAAACATGAATTTATGGCTAAGGAGAAATCCAGTGTGTGATACTTGTGGTTGTAATGTAACAACAGGTAATGAACATTTAATCCAAAAAGAGGGCAAACTAGCTACCACAGCCGAAGGCAAAGTAGCTGTTGATGTATTACAAAACTTACTGTCTGAAAATGACCATCAAGCACTGCATAATCGAGAACATTTTGATCAGCATGGAGTGCTTGCCATTAATTTAATGTCATCACCTGGTTCAGGAAAAACTGCTTTACTAGAAACAACCATCCGTGAATTAAAAGATGAATTCAACATAGCGGTCATTGAAGGAGATTTAGAAACTGAAAATGATGCGCAACGTATTCGTCAACAAGGGGTACCTGCGGTGCAAATTGTGACGGGAACTGCTTGCCATTTAGATGCCCATTTAGTTCATCAAGCTTTACATCATTTAGATTTAAGCCAATTGGACATTGTATTTATTGAAAATGTGGGTAACTTAGTTTGTCCTGCTAGCTTTGATTTAGGTCATCACCATAATATTATTTTACTTTCTGTTACAGAAGGTGATGACAAGCCTGCTAAATATCCTGTGATGTTTCGTACGGCTGACGTTGTACTTTTAACCAAAACTGATTTATTGCATGCATTGGATGATTTTATACCTGAAAAGGCTGAAAAAGCAATTCGTCACTTAGCAAATGATGCACCATTCATTCAACTTTCTGCTAGAAAAAATATTGGTTTAGCGCAGTGGTTTACATGGATACGCCAAGCGGTTGAAACCCAAAAACATTATGTCAGTCATCACAAAACAAGTCATAAACATGCTGAAATTGCGCATTCTCATGCACACCAACCAGTTTATGCATAATTTTTCCTACAGTGGCTACCATTATTTAGAGTCTTAGAATCCAACTTTTTAGATTTGGAAGTTTAAAACTAAATTATCTAACACTGAGAGTGTTGAATACCGTATGATCTTGTCATTACATTAAGTCTTGAAATTTAAATAGTTGATTTAAAAGTTTAATTTAAAGCTAAACAACTAAAACCCAATGTTTTAGATGTCATAACTTTAGTGGCATATCAGTCTACACAGACTGAAGATAAGTTTTGAACTTTTTTGAGTTCTATACAATAAAATAATGTATCCCCTCATACAGAGATGGTTTTGAAAAATTGTGAATTGCATCTTGATAGTTTTTAGTAAACGTTTTATGATCTCAAATTAGCTAAATATTTTTAAATATTACGTAGAATTCATCTAGAGTAAGTGAAATATCAATATTTCACCTTCACCCCAACCCTTTCCTCACAAGGGAGAAGGGAGTCCCCTCTCTCAGTAAAGCCAAAAGCTTTGCCGTGAGAGAGGGTTAGGGTGAGGGAAAAGAAGCGTTTTGCTCACTCGTAAGACTTTATTTAGTGCCAACGATTTTGGGACTAAAAAGAGTTAGCAGTATTTAACATAAATTAAGGAGACTACGAGAATGCCTACATTTGTGCGTACCGAAAAATGTGACGGTTGCAAAGGTCAAGATAAGACTGCTTGCATGTACATTTGCCCGCATGACTTGATGAAATTGGACAAAGACGGTTCTGAAACTGGTCACGCAATGAAAGCGTTTAACCAAGAACCAGAACAATGCTGGGAATGTTATTCTTGCATTAAAATCTGTCCTCAACAAGCCATTGAAGCGCGTGCTTATGCTGATATCGTACCTTTGGGCGGTTCAGTGCAGCCTCTACGTGGTAGTGATTCCATCATGTGGACGATTAAATTCCGCAACGGCATGATGAAACGCTTCAAATTCCCAATTCGTACTACCCCAGAAGGTTCAATTGATCCTTATACTGGCAAGCCAGCAGTAGATATGGGCAAAATTGACCAACCAGGCTTCTTCACGATGAGCGGTGAATTAAAAGGCGATCGTAGCCAATTAGTTTGCTTATAAGTCATTTTTGAAGAAATTATCTTTCAATTTTAATTTTAACAACAGGTAATACATTATGGCAGAATTTGGTAATCCTGAAGTCATTGAAGAAGAAGTCGATATTCTCCTTATCGGTGGTGGTATGGCTTGCTGTGGCGCAGCTTATGAAATCATGCGCTGGATGGAAGGCACTGACTTAACCGTCAAGTTGATTGACAAAGCAGCCATGGATCGCTCTGGTGCGGTTGCTCAAGGTTTGTCTGCAATTAACACCTATTTGGGTGATAATGATCCTGCTGACTATGCACGTATGGTCGCTAATGACTTAATGGGCATTACCCGTGACGATTTGGCTTATGATTTAGGCCGTCACGTTGATGATTCCGTTCACTTGTTTGAAGAATGGGGTTTACCTATTTGGAAACAACCTGGTGACGAAGATAAGCCATTGAAAGACGGTGGTAAACCTGTCCGTTCTGGTAAATGGCAAATCATGATTAACGGTGAATCCTACAAATGGATTGTTGCTGAAGCCGCTAAAAAAGCTTTAGGCACCGACAAAATTCAAGAACGTGTATTTATCGTTAAATTAATCAATGATAAAAATGATCCAACGCGTGTTGCAGGTGCCATTGGTTTCTCTGTACGTGAACATAAAGTCCATGTTTACAAGTTCAAAGCTTGTTTATTAGCCGCAGGTGGTTGCGTTAACATCTTCCGCCCACGTTCAGTGGGTGAAGGGACAGGTCGTGCTTGGTATCCAGTCTGGAATTCAGGTTCTACCTACGCAATGGCTGCTGAAGCGGGTGCAGAACTCACCATGATGGAAAACCGTTTCGTGCCTGCACGTTTCAAAGACGGCTATGGCCCTGTTGGCGCATGGTTCCTGCTCTTCAAAGCGAAAGCAACGAATGCCATTGGCGAAGTCTACATGGATAAAAATAAGGAGATGTTGAACGAATATCCTCCTTATGGCCAAGCGGCAGTGCCAGCTTCTTGCTTGCGTAATCACTTGATGATGCATGAAATGAAAGAAGGTCGTGGCCCCATTTACATGGATACCCCAACTGCATTAGCCAAATTGGCTGAAACCATGACTCCTAAAGAAATCAAGCATCTTGAAGCAGAAGCTTGGGAAGATTTCTTAGACATGTGTATAGGTCAAGCAGGTGTGTGGGCAGGTGAAAACATTGAACCTGAAAAGAAACCTTCTGAATTAATGCCAACCGAACCTTACCTCTTAGGTTCACATTCAGGTTGTTGTGGTATTTGGGTGTCTGGCCCTACTGATGTCGGTGCTCCTGCTGAATGGTCTTGGGGTTATCGTTCTATGACCACTGTGAAAGGTCTGTTTACTGCAGGTGATGGCGTGGGGGCTTCTGGCCACAAATTTTCCTCTGGTTCTCACGCAGAAGGCCGTATTTCTGCAAAAGCGATGGTCAAGTTTGCGTTAGATAACAAAGATTGGAAACCTGAGCTAGATACGCCAGTCAACGAATTGGTTGAAGAAATTTACAAACCTGTTCGTACCTACTTGGAATTCAAAGATTATTCCACAGCGATTGATATTAATCCTAACTATATCACTCCCAAAATGTTGCAATTCCGTCTTCAAAAAATCATGGACGAATATTGCGCAGGGGTTGCAACTTGGTATCAAACCAATGCCCATATGTTGCAAGTCTGTGAAGATAAATTGGAAATGCTCAAAGAAGATTCTTTGAAAATGCGTGCAAAAGATTTACATGAATTGTTACGTGCTTGGGAAAACTATCACCGTATTATTACGGCTGAAGCTCACATGAAACACATCCAATTCCGTGAAGAAAGCCGTTATCCTGGCTTCTACTATCGCATGGACTTCAACTTTGTTGATGAAGAAAATTGGAAATGCTTTGTGAACTCCACTTATGATAGAAAAACTAAAGAATGGACTTGTAAAAAAGTGCCTCACGTTGATTTAGTGTCTAAACCAACTGCTGCATAATTTCTAATCTGTTCGTTTAGTTTGTAAAGCCTATCTTCTGAAAGGAAGGTGGGTTTTTTTATGCCAGTGTTTCGCAGCGATTAAGCAATTCAAGTTGTGTCTGCCATCTGCAAGTAGGAATGTCGTGTACAAAGCTAAAACATGTTTCAAAGACGACCTTGGAGGTTTTGAAAACCTGCCAGGTCTTTTTTTAACTAATTGACACTAGCATTTGAGACATTACCTTTTTGACTACGAATATACCCAGCCACGGCAGTACTCCGTTGCACTACGCACTCCGTTAACCTACTCCACCATGACTTGACGCTGGGGTGATGCTCAAATATAGCAAAAAACGCAGGCAAGGACTATCGCCCTTACATTCTGTTTTATACCATTTTTGTGCGCACAGCTAGTCGCGGACTACTCGGCTTCCATGCCTCGCAGCGATTGAATAGGATTTTTTGTCTGAATCAGGATTTAAGAACTTGTAGCCTCAGAAGGAGGTTTTCTGGAGCTATTCAACCAAGTTCAGTGTTCCTTCACTTTGTTTAGATAATTCTCTAACTCTTCTACTGACAGTCCCATTAAGCGCTCTTCTGTAGAGAATTTCTGGAAGATTTCTTCAGGACTTAATACATTTAAGTGATCTTTAACATAATCATCAACGGTATAAGTCATCACAACGCCCTCCATTTTGTAAAATTCAAATAGTCGATTAATGATACTGCCGACTTTGTTCAGTTTATGTTGATAGTTTAGCTTGGCAGTGTATATTTTTCTAGAATTAGCACTGTAAAGTTGCCAAAATACATTGTTGGGTGTTTCGGGAAACTCACTGAGTACCAATATTCTAATCGTATGATTGCCCCATTGAGTCTCATAAACACCGGCTTGGATTTTTGTTAAGGTGGTGGCTAATCCTTGAGGAAAACGGGTGATGACGGCATATAACCTGAACTGTTCAATAGGCAATAATGCTTCTTTGCTTACGATAGTTAACATAATGCCCCGCAAGTTCGTCTAAAGACCAAGCCGTTAAGGGTTCTCGAAAGGATTTGTAAGTCAATAGATTGTGTTGAGCGAGAGTGTCTAACCCATCGGGTAAGTCTTTGGGTAATTCACCTATTTTCACTTGCTCAATAATGACGACATCTAAAAACTGCTGTTTGATGGATAGGTCTTTTTCAAGTTCTACTTCGTAGTTTGTATAGGCAAATAGGTCAATCAAACCAATGCCAAATAACCGGTGCCAATTCGTCATCAGGAAATTGTAGCATAGCTGGGATGATTTTTTGTTGGTAAGAAATGAAAAAAGATAGACCTGGCAGGTTTTAAAAATCTGCCAGGTCTTTTTTTGCAGTTACTCTAACTGGCATTAGGGATAGGGAGATAAACTTTAGCATGACGTGACGACGTTAGTGCATCGCCATCGCCACAAGAAAAAGTAGAAATTATTCCTCTGAAAAATCAAGTATGCCGCCCATAATCATCATCGAAACGCACAATATCATCTTCTCCTAAATAACTACCTGATTGAATTTCAATAATTTCCAATGGTAATTTGCCAGGGTTAGCCAAACGATGCTTAATACCTAAAGGAATATACGTCGACTGATTCTCGGTTAAGACGAAAGTTTCATCTCCACGGGTAATTTGGGCTGTTCCTTTCACAATCACCCAATGTTCCGAGCGGTGATAATGCATTTGTAAAGATAAACTCGCACCAGGATTGACGATAATATGTTTGACTTGATAACGCTGTTCCATGTCAATACTTTCGTAACTACCCCAAGGGCGAGAGACTTTGCGGTGTAAATCTGCTTCGCTTCGCGCACTTTGTTTTAATTGATTCACAATTTGTTTAACATTTTGAACGTGATCTTTATGCGCCACCAAGACGGCATCTGCAGTTTCAACAATTACATGATTTTCAATGCCAATGGCGGTGAGTAAACGGTGTTCAGCGCGTAAATAACAGTTGTTCACGTTATCAACCAGTACATCGCCCAAAATTACATTACCATTTTCATCTTGCGCGCTGACTTCCCACAAAGCAGACCAGGCTCCTACATCACTCCAACCCGCTTGTAAAGGAATCACAACCGCGGATTGGGTATGTTCCATAACCGCATAGTCAATTGAATCACTGGGACAGGTTTGAAAAATATCCGCATCTAAACGAATAAAATCTTGATCCTGCTGCGTATTTTGGCAGGCTTGCTGACATACCAAATACATTTCCGGCGCGTATTTTTCCAATTCCACCAAAAATGTGGACGCTTTGAAAAGAAACATCCCACTGTTCCAATAATATTGACCAGAATCAACATAGGTTTGTGCGACTTCCTGCGTGGGTTTTTCAACAAATTTTTCTACAGAAAAGGCTGTATTATCTGACAGTGGTTGAGATGCTTTAATGTAGCCATAACCAGTTTCTGCTCTTTCAGGCACAATGCCAAAAGTGACCAGTTGATTATTTTTGGCCAAAGGAATGCCTAAAAGAACTGCTTGACGAAAGGCATCCGGTTGAGCAACCAAATGATCGGCCGGCAGAATCAACAAAATGGCTTCTGGATCATTGACAAGTGCTGTAAAAGCAGCAATGGCAGCCGCTGGTGCTGTATTTCTCCCCATAGGTTCCAACATGATAGTCGGTTGTTGCACCCCAATACTACGCAATTGTTCAGCGACTAAAAAACGATGATATTCATTACATATGGCTAATGGTGGAGATTGTTCGGGTAATCCTTCCAATCGCAACATCGTGTCTTGCAATAAGGTTTGTTCACCCACTAAGGCAAGCAATTGTTTAGGATAATGTTCACGGGAAAGTGGCCATAAACGACTGCCCACACCGCCAGAAAGAATGACAGGAATTAACATAGTCTTCGTATAAACTACAAGATTTGTAATAGAAAAGATTAAATTTTAGCAATTGTAACATGCTCAAAAGAGAATTGTTGTTTCTTGCAAAAAAACAGTGGTAAGATGCATTGAATCCCGTAGCCTTGTAATATAGGAGATATGACATGTTTTCTCCCACCGAATTAAAAACACTATTTACCCATGAAATGAGTCGCCGTGATTTTTTATTAGACACCGTGGCCGCAGGTAGTTTAGCAGCATTGGGGCTTAGTTTGCCTCAAACTGCCTATTCTAGGGAAATTAATATTGATACCAGTGCTGTCAGAATTGGTTATTTACCTATTTCTGATGCAACGGCGCTTTTGGTCGCGGATGCTTATGAACTATTTCAAAAGCAAGGCTTAAAGGTTGAAAAACCAATACCTGTAGGTAGTTGGTCAGAGTTAATTATAGGTTTTCTATCGGGCAAGTTTAATTTAGTACATCTCCTAAATCCCATTCCCATTTGGTTACGTTACAGTCATCAAATTCCAATTAAAGTAACTTCCTGGGCACATGTTAATGGGTCTGCTATTTTGGTGGGCGAACATACGGGTATTGAGCATATTCATCAGTTAGCAGGTAAGCAAATTGCCGTCCCTTATTGGTATTCTATCCACAATATTTTGTTGCAAATGATCTTGCGTCAAGCAGGTTTAAAGCCTGTCATCAAAAATAAATATGAACATTTGGATGAAAAGGAAGTTAATTTACAAATATTACCACCACCACTAATGGTGCAAGCGCTTAAACTGGGAAATATTGATGCTTTTATCGTTGCAGAACCCATTAATTCCAAAGGGGAATTAGTCGCCAAAGGCAAAATTTTACGTTTTACAGGTGATGTGTGGAAAAATCATCCTTGTTGTGTCATTTGCATGCATGAACAGTTAACCACACAACAACCTGAATGGGTTCAAAAAGTGACGAATGCTCTCGTGCAAGCGCAAGTTTATACACAAAAAAATCGTGAAGAAGTTGCACATACCCTTTCAAAATCTGCAAAAGGGTATATTCCTGTCGATGAAAAAGTATTGAAGCACGCTATGATGAGTTACGATGCCAACCATTATGCCTTGCCCAAAGCCATATTACATCAAAAAACTTGGGGTAATAGACGCATTGATTTTTATCCTTGGCCTTATCCTTCGGCAACCCGCTTACTGGTAGAATCTATGAAAAAAACACTGGTGGGCAATCAAGTTAAAAATACATTTCTAAATACACTTGATCCCAATTTTGTCGCTGAGGACTTAGTAGATTATCGTTTTGTAAAAGTGGGTATGGAAAATCATATGGATTGGGAAACCGTATCAGGCGTTGATTTAAGTAATCCCTATGCGAGAGAAGAAATTATTGCTATTTAAAAGCCCAGTGGCCGAAAAAGGATACAAGCATGGCAAACGTGCAACCTTTCGCTAACGTTGCCATATAATAATACTCTAGAAAATCTAGGGAGAATTTCAAAAGTTGTTGGTGAAGTTTTGGTATAAGCCAAATTAACGATTTTGGATTTAGAAAAAGAGACTAAATTAGCGCGAACGCCAATGGATTAAAGAATAGTCATCGCCATTGAAAAGTCGTCAAATACAGATTTTTTAGGTAATTGGTTTATAATGGACTCATGGCAGGCAATTACCAACTGCCCCCCCCCCCAAGAACAACAAGTTCTCAAAGCTAGACATGGCCGAACGAGGGGCAAACGCCAAGCAGACCGTTTAAAAGCGGTTACTTGCTGTCTTCACGGTTGATCAGCAACAGATGTGGCTCAAGCACTGCTGTTAGACCCAGATACGGTGCGAAGTTACTTTCGTCAATACCAAACGGGTGGTATTGAACAGTTGCTAAGCTCCCGAGCAGGTGACAGCCAAGCTCGCTTATCAGAGAACAACAGTTGAAAGCTCATTTGGATGATAACTTGTGCCTGAGTACGCAGGTGGTGATTACCTACTAAGTGAATACCTACAAACATCGCGTATTCAACTCATTTTCCTCCCACCTTATGCACCTAATCTAAACCTGATAGAACGTTATTGGAAGTTTTTTAAGAAAAAAGTCCTCTACGGTTCTTACTACGAGACTTTCAACCATTTTAAGTTGGCTTGTGATAAGTTTTTCAATCAACCCTGTGAGCATGTCGAACTGCTTTGCTCATTATTGGCCGAGAATTTTCAGCTTATTGCTGTTCCATAAACCGATTTTTGAGTGGCTGTGACTATACATCCTTTTTTAACCCTCCCCAGTCAAGTTTGTAGGAGTTCACTTCTTTGGATACCTGCGAGGTTAGTTTTCCTCTTTCCTTAACACGTTTATCCAATTTCTTACCGTTTCATAAGGTACTTGAAATATTTCACTCACTTCCTCTCTGCTCTTTCCTTGCTCTACTACACTCTTGAACTCACACTCTCTTAGCTTAACATCCTATCCTCTTTTCATCTTTAGCCTCTCCCTATTTCATTTTAATCATTATAAATCAAAACAACTATATCTTGAATCAAATCGCTTCCATTGCTGTAATCAGAGTTTTTAACGGTCATGCATTTGCTACCATCTGTAACTTGCGTGCCTAACGTAAAATACCCAGGTAAGCTATGGCGCAAGTTCTGTACCTTTAATATAACTTAGCTGCACTTGGTTGAATATTTTGTGTAACATCAGCTAATAATAACGGCATTTGCTGATGAGTGGCTTTTATTCGTGGCGAGTTGCTAAATTTAATAAAAAAATTGTAAAACTTACAACTTTAGTTGTAGGGCTTACGACTTTAGTGGTATTTACTTTTATTTAGACTCAAGGAATAATGGAATTTGTTCGCTCGTGACTAAAACTTAGTTTGAGAGTGAGCTTAATAATACTTATTTAAATTCATGACACCTAAGGAAAATCAATTTATGTCTTATTTAAAACGACTCCTATCCTATTCTTTTATAGGTTTGGGTTTAGCAATTTCGCCACAGCTTTATGCAGCAGATAATTGCGTAGGGGGGGAGTTAACGGCTTACGGCTGTGATATGCCAAAACAGTTAGTATCAGGTAATCCTTTTCCCGTTTCTAGTGCCAAGATTGAAAAGTGGCTGAATTATGGAAAAGAAGAACAAGATGCTGCAAAAATGATTGAACATAGTTGGGCAATCTGGGCTGCACTTAATGACCCTCTTCCTAGCTTTACATTTACAGCCGAGAAAGGGCAGAGCTTTAAAGATTATACAGCAACCAATATTGAGCGGTTTCTCACATGGACTGTGCTCCTAAGGCTGTTGCTCGTGGGTTTAATACAGGTACAGAGCTTGCGCATGCTGCACAATTACACCACAATGCGCCTCCACCTAAGTTAATTCCGCCAGTCAGTTTTAATATTCAGCTTCCCAATCAGGCTGAAACAAGTACTATTACAAAAATTCAGAATATTATTGAGGGTGTTTTATATAGCCCAGGGTCTGCCATGTTTGCCGCAGGTAAAGATTCAGTTTACAACCCATATAATTTGAATTTATTGATTAAACAAAATCTAGAATGGGTTCTTGCGCAAGGTGCAGCATCTTTTCCTGACTTTCCTTCTGATTCAGTTAATATCAAGCCTGTGTTTAAGCATCTAAAAGGAAGTGCAAACACAATTAATCAAATCCCTGTTTGGACTGGTTTGCCAGCAACTCCAAAAGCTTACCCAGAAAAAGATTGGCCTAAATGTGTAAGCGTTTCGATTGCTAAAATGGATATAGATAAAAGCGGAGATGTTTATGATTGTATGGAGAAAGGAGATAGTCCTAGTACAACACCTGCAGTTTATGGTTTAAATAATTTTATTCACATCAGTATTACTGATGAAAACATTGTTTTTTATAAGGAATACTTCTTTACTGGTGAAGATTTTGCGAGAATTACTGAAGTAAATGAAGGTGATGTATTCATTTTGGTTGGTATGCATGTTACTACGAAGGAAATTCCACCTTGGACATGGATGACTTTCTGGTGGGATCCTATACCTGATTCCCCTGAGTTGCCTAGTACACCTGGAATGGCAGCAGGAAAATCTATTTTGAAAAAAAATACAAGTAACGCACAGGCTGTACACCATTATGCTTTAGCCAGTGGTTATCGTTGGACAACTTATGGCAAAGCAGATGCCGATGCTGGCTTTCAGTCTGTTTATCCAGCAGTTGACGTAGTTACAAGTAAAGGTATTAATGAAAAAAATGCTTATGATGCTGTGAATGCATTTAATCCTTACCTTGAAGCTGGATTTGGTCCAAGAGTATTTAGTAATATAGTCGATTCTTATCAATCATATACAAAACCAAGTGTCAAATATAAGTTGAAATATGGTGTTGAAACCAATTGTACAAGTTGCCATGGTGTAGCTTCTTATGGTGATAATTCTCAAGGTTATAATATAGATAAATTATCTACAATTTATGAGCTTAGAAGAAAAAGTGATATTATTACGATTGATTTTGCTTGGTCGATTAAGGGTGAAAAACTTGATATTACTGACTGCAACAACAAAGGTGAAACAAAATGTCGTCCTTATGAAAAAGAACCAAGAGCTGGTGGCAGAGCTGGTGGCTATGTCTATGTCTATGTTTATAAATAGATTAGCTTAGTTCATTAGCCTCGTTCCCATGTGCTGAACTTGTAAAAGAATTCAGAACTTGAGAACGAGCTATAAAACTCATAAGGCGGATAAACGATAGCGTCGTCTGTCATGGATTATTGCACGACACTTAGCATTTTTTCCCGTTACCAAGCTTTGAGGCTGTAAAAGAACTCCAATTTTGGCACTTTCGAGAAGGTAAAATCAATGATTTACAAGCTAAAAACTGTCAATTTGGGAAATTCTTTTACAGCCGCTTAGTAATGAAATAATACCTAAATATATAATGATTTAAAACCAGTAGGTCTTTGCGACCTGCCTGATTTCATAAAAAACATTCTCTTTTAAACAGCATACTTGATAATTTATTTAAAAACGTTTTTTTCTAACAGTCTTTCTACTTTTGTAAAGGGCGGCGGCTGCTGTTTTCTCAACTTTAGGTAATCCAACTAACTTGAGTAACAGGTTTTCTATTTCTTTATCTAAAGGAAGATAACGTCCAGTTTTTAAACCAGATGGGAGTGAAATAGGCCCAAAACGAATTCGGATTAAGCGGCTGACTGTCACGTTTTGTGAAGCCCATAAACGACGAACTTCTCGCTTTTTACCTTCAGTAAGTGTGGCATGATACCAATGATTTGCGCCCTCGCCCCCCACATCTATGACTTTTTCAAAATGCGCTTCGCCATCTTCTAGCATCACACCTGTTTTTAATAGCATGAGCTGTTCATCTGTCACTTTACCTAATACTCTCACAGCATATTCACGTTCAAATTGCAAAGAAGGATGCATTAAGCGATTAGCTAATTCACCATCTGTGGTCAGAACTAATAAACCTGAAGTATTACAATCCAAACGACCTACACCAATCCAGCGCTGATATTTTAGGCGCGGCAAATTTTTAAAAATAGTAGGGCGACCTTCAGGATCATGACGTGTACATACTTCTCCCACAGGTTTGTGGTAACAAATAATTTGACGTTCGGGCTGAACAATATGGGTTAATTTAATGGTCTTTTTATCCACCTGGATAATGGCGTGTGTATCAACGCGATCCCCAAGCTGGGCAATGCGATGATTTACTTTAATACGACCTGCACTAATCCAAGTCTCTATTTCTCGACGCGAGCCTAAACCCAGTCGTGCTAATACTTTTTGTATTTTCTCAGTCAATGTTTTTTACCTAAACTGCTTGTTTTGTGACCACAAATTCGCCATATTCATCTCCCATTTCAATGGCTTTAGTCTGTTTGCATTGAAATGTGTTTAAACCCTTGGGATAAGGTTTACCATAAGCTAAATCCATAAAAGCCGCACAAACACCTTGAATCATATAGGCACTGGGTCTATCTGTTTGGCCATAGTCAACTACATCACTTTCATAATAATTATAAGCCCGTACGACCATTTTTTCATTAGGTATTAATTCGATAACTTCTGATTTTGCCCATCCCCAGGCAGTGAATACTGCAAATGCCCCATGTAAAATATCTTCTGGGATATTTTCAATCATTGGGGTGACAATTTGATGCCATTCGTCACAATTAATAATTCCATGTCCAGTATGATAGCCGCATTCATGTGCCGCGTTAATCAATAATCCTTCCGCGGCTTCAACCAAATCTTCGGACACGCTGCTCACCATGTATCTTGCAAATCCATTCCAAAAACCTGAGGGTAATTGTTGCACAAATACACCAAAAGCTGGAATAAGTCCTTGTGAGTTACTGATTAATGTCATTTTAGACATGGCTTGAATAATTACTTGTCTATCGATTGCCATATTATATCCTTATTTTAATAGTGCCTTGAAACAAGACATATCATTTCCATTTGCTAGTGATGCAATTTCTTGTACCTCATAACTTTCTTGCGGGGCATGATTAAATAATGCGGCCATTGCAGCAATAAAACCACAAGTAATAAAATTGACGGGCGTATTACTTTGTCCCCACTTTTTTAACCAGCCTTCATCAATATGAGAATAAGGCATTTCTACCCGCAGAATATATTCACCCACTTCTTTAAACATTAGTTTGCCCATGCCCACAGTTTGCCAATATTGTTCTGCAACTGCTATCTTATCTTCAAGTTGAGTCAATTGATGTTGAGAAAAATAGTTTTGTAATATCTCATAAAACGTATGTTCTGCAGCCTGTTTTAAGTGTTTTTCTCCGTCAAAATTTACCGCATCACACGCCAATTGAGTGTAAAGTGTCATAAAATGGTGACAATGTAATACGGTAGAAGCACCATTCATATAATGACGACAAGTGTCTGAATCAAAGTGGTAATCAACTTTAAATGACTGTGTCATTCAACATTCTCCCTGTTAAATTTTGACTTCTTTGCCTAAGATGTCCCGCAAAGCAGCTTGCATTTTTGAAACACTGGTCTCGTCATCTGGGATGGATTCTGCTTTCATCATGCTCATTGCTGCGCGAATAGCTAAACGAAATTGGGCTTGTGTACCACCATTTTCCTTTGCAATATCAAATGCTTTTACTAGTCGTACCCCCATAACCTACCTCGCAAATTATTGCTATATAAATTATTGATTATATCCTAACCCGTCGACATTTATAATACCAGTATATTAGCAATTTCTTATAATCAAATTAAAAATTACAACATTTAATGTTTGATCCCTTATCTTATTTGTAAGGAAAAAAATACAGCGATTAAGTTAAGGGCAGACGTGTAGGAGGCAAACACATGGTTTGCCCTAACGTTCATTGATTGTTCACAATTTTGGTGACAATACAAGATATGTAGTTAGATTATATGGATGATGCACAGAAATGTGCTAGGCAAGTAGTTCGTGGGCCGTGAAGCTGTTTTAGTCACTAAACCCAGTATTAAAAACCTCCCCCCCACTCTCGTCAAACAATTGCTATGACAGACTTGAAAATATCTTTGCCTTGAGTAAGTAGAGACTGAGGGAGGTTAATTTAATGATTTAACATAACAATGGGCTAATTACCTAATGCTGCCTTTTCAGCCTCAACATCGTTCCATGAGTTTTCACCATTAGCACAATCACCCGTGATAACGGTAGTTAGTTGAATGCCTTTGCCTTCAATACGCCCAATTAAAGTGTCAACATCCGCTCCTTCATAGGGAGAGGCATCTGTGGTGAAAAATATGATGCCGCTGTCTTTTAAGTGATCAACCGCAAGATTGAGTGCATCAACCGAAGCTTCAGGGCAAGTCCCACCGCCTGATACTTTAAGTTTTTCCACAGCGTTTAGCAGTACTTGCATATCGCTAGTAAACACTTTCAGTTTCACATCATCCTTGAATTCAACCAACGCGACTTGCATCGTTGCGTCGGCCATTTGTTCTTGGATGAAAGTTTTTAAAGCAGTGATAACTGCATTTCTTTCTTCCGACATACTCTGTGTCGTATCAAGCACGAGCACCATGTCAACTTGCGTATCACTCACGAATACCTTAGTTCTTTCACGATGCATGTCAGCAGGATACTCATTTGAGGTGATTCTAGCTTCATGGTTGAGCATTAACATGCCGCCATCTTCAACCATTACGCTCATATTCACCGTTGCTTGGCCCTTATCTCCAGCGTTGGCGATACTCAAGTCATTCAATGTACAGGTGATTTGATTATCGCCATTTTGACACTGACCATCGTTTGTTGACACGCTGTTCAATTTAACGCCTTGAGGTAAGAGGCTTGTTAATTGAATGCTGGTTGCCTTATTAATAGGTGAGTATTCATTAAGGTTAACAGTCAACTCATAATGTAATTCTGCACCCAACACAACTGGATCAGCCTGATCTTTGACTTGCACTGATAAATAAGGGTCAACATGGTTTCTGGTTTTCTTCATATCATTAGGATATTCGTTAGCAGAAACGATGGCCGTATTTGTCATAGTATTAGATGGCAAATCAGTGATTTCCAATTTAATTTGAGTACTGGCACCTGTTGTTAAATCAGGCAATTGACAAGTTAGGGTTGCAGACTCACAAGAACCGCCATCAATAATACTCAAACTCACAAGCTGACTACCTTCTGGCAAGGTTTCTTTCAAGATCACATTGGTGGCAGTTTCATCACCACCGTTCATCACTGTGATAGTGTAACTTTGATTTTGACCTTGTTTTAACGTTTTACGGTAAACAGGTTTTACTGAAATACCGAGTTGTGACAGTGGTTTGACGCTAACTTCATGTTGGTAATTTTCATTACCTAAACCAATGGTTTCAGGCATGAAAACATAGCCCTCTTTACTAGTGCTTAAAGGATAATCACCTTCAGGTAATCCTGAAATTTCCCAGTTGCCAGCAACATCTGTCGCGGTTGTGATACCATTTAGTTCAATAGTGACGCCTGCAATCGGATTACCTTGCTTGTCAACCAATGTGCCATACGCTGTGTAGCGATTGATTTCATCAATCTCATCGAACTCTGATTCTACCTTTAAACGTAGTTGTGAAGTGATAGTTAATGAAGGATCGTTTTGTGATGTTGCCATGACTGTCACGAGATTTTCAGCATCATAAGTTTCGGGTAAAGTAACTTCACATGCTAAATCCACATGACGTTGACTATTCACAGAAACTGTTTGAGGTAACGTGCAAAGTTCCCAACCTTGTGCACCGTTGATAGATAAATCATAGGTATCTTTTGCAGGGCCAATATTTCTCAGTGTCAGAGGCAATACGATAGATTCACTAGGTTTACCAATCAGCGTTTCATCACTGTTAGACCATGAAGCCATTGCTAACAATTTTGCGGGTTCAACAATCAAATTTTCTGTGTCAACTAAATCTTCCAACGTTTTTCCTTCAGGAAGAAGAATCGTGTCCGCATAAATAGTGATTGACTCACCTGCTTTAAGTGCATTATCACTTAGGTTACTAAAGTCAATGATACCACCTGTACCAACAGAAAAAACAAGCTTTCCTGTTGCTGTAATTGCACCTTCAGCAAGATTACCTAGTTCAATACTACCATTGTCATCAGCAACAAAGTAATTTTCGTCAGTATGGATAGATACATTGTCTCCTACCTTAATGTGGATAGGATCCCAAAACCATTCGCCACTTGAACCATGTTCTATAGCGTCACCATCTATATTTAGTGCTTGAGCACCATCAATAACTATATGGCTCGCTTTTCCTTGCAAGGCTGCACCATTTGTGTGATAAGCATTACCTCCATTACCAGCACCGACCTTACCTTTGATGTTTACACTACCAGTACCAACGATTGATAATTTTCCACCATCTCCACCGCCAGTACAAGCATTTGACAAAATATCACAAGGTCCTCCATTACCCAAATTAATATTGCCGTTGTTTGTGAAGTTGTGAGGATTAATTTCTATTGGGCCTCCATTACCACCATTTCCTCCTCCATTTCCCGACTGGATTGTACCATCATTATCCATTTCATTAGGTTCTCCTAAATAGATACCAACACCAGGCCCACCATCTATACCATCACTTGACTTGATGATACCTTTGTTATGTAAGTTATTAGGTCTAATTGCTAACCAGTATTGTTGATTATCGGGAGGTAGTTCAGTAGGACTTGTTAATGTACCTTCATTACAAAGGCTATCTACATTATGAGTTCTAGTAGTCGTTGTGTAAGGAACAACGACAGTAACACCTGGCGGAATGTATGCAACGTCATTCCATCTTGGTACACTGCGTGGTGTCCAAGTAGTTCTCACTTCCCAACTGCCAGGAGGAGTGAGTTTTTGCGCGGTGATAGTTGGTGTTAAATCACAAGCATCACTACGACGGGTATTACTTCCTTCTGAGTAATGACCAGACAAACCTGTTGGTTGTGTCTTCCATTCTTTGTAATAGAAATTACCCAACTTAGCACCTTGATCTACGCACAAACCCTTGACTTTGAGTAAGTCTCTTCCTTGATTTTTTGTGATGTCTACGGTAGTTGCAGCGGCTACCTTGACTTGGTGAGTACTGCGAATCATCACCCAATCGTTAGCATTAGGTACCTGTCCGCCTGTCCACACAGTAGGATCATCCCATTTACCTGAGCGCGTTGACCAAATAGTTTGTACGTTCATATCACACGCATCACTGGTATCAACATCACGTACAGTAATATTACCTTCACTTTCAGCAATTTTACCCGCACCACTTTTTGCGGTGATTTTCACCGGATAATCTCCACCTTTTGGGAAAGTAACCGATAAGGAGACAGGAATGATTTCTTTGGCAACTCGATCCTTTGCAGGAATCACTTTGACAGTACTGAAACCAAAGGCTTCTACAGTAATGGTTAAATCACTATTATCAGGTTCATTATCTACGACAGAACCACCGACAATCGCTTGTTCACCTGCATCTGTTTGCGCATCATCAGCAGCAGTACATAAGGTACATTCCTCACGCACAATACCATCCCATACCCCAAAATCAACCTGATAGGTACTTTCCCCTACAGGAATACTCATGTCATAAGAAACAGGAACACCCACTCTTGGGGACTTCATAGGCGTTGTTTGCCAAAAGGTTGCTTTAAGCGTCGTCCTCATCATATAACTACCAGGCAACATACCCGTCAGAGAATAATTACCCTCAACATCGGTTGTTACTGTGTATTGACCAGGTAAGCCTTTATCGGCCAAATCATTCGCACGAATATTGATAGTTTCAAAAGACATCCCTTTTTCGTTAGGCTCTCTTACACCATTCCCATTCAAATCATTGAATTTAGAACCTTGGATGGTAAGATATTCCTCTTGTATTACCGTTCCGTTGACACAGAAAGCTCCTATCTCGGGTATAACAACATCATTGACAGTCATGTTGCTATCTTTAGCATCAAGAGGAGAAATGCTAACGGTTGAGCCACCAGGAATTAACACCGCATCACTTTCAATAGGTACACCTGTTGGAATCCAACTATCTGCACTTCCCCATCTGACAATTTCCCCACCATTTCGTTTAGCCGTTTTAGTGGGATTAGTACAAGCATTGTCAATCGGAACATCAGCCGCTTGAGATATTTCGGGAAAAATACTACCTAATGAAAAAACGGCAAGCGTTATTGCTAACTGACCACCCAAAGCCATTTGACAACTAGAAAGTAAAGACTTTTTCTTTTGAAAGGTTCTACCACTCTCAAAAGCTTGTTGGAGTTGCGCCCATACGAACCGGCTATTCGCGGTGGTTCGCTTTTTACTGTAAAATAACATACTTATCTCCTTAATGGAGTTAGGTTGTTGTAAAAGGACTTGGCTTAATCGTTTCCGGCAAGAATCTCAAAGCCAAGTCAGCCTGCTTACTACAAATATTTTAAAATTTGTAGCTTCATACATATAGAATTTACAAATGAAAAAAATGTTAGCTTTTTGTTAAAAAAATGCATTAAAAAATATAAATTTTAATATTGGTTTGATTATAAAACTAAAAAATGGGGACGAATAGAACTAGTATAATAAGGATGTGGATATAAATGATATTTAAAGAGGTAGGTTTGCAAGCTGCTCAGAACGCTTCAGACGGAGTTAAAAACCAGCTAGCTCAACAGATTTTAAAGCAAAAAAATATACACTATAAAATCAGTTAACACCTACCTCTGACACTCGAACAGGTAGCCAAATAGTGAAGATAGCGCCAGGAAAATCAGAACAATTTTCAGCCTGAACTTGTCCGCGATGATAACCTACAATTAACCTGACCATATATAATCCCAAACCTAAATGTGGTTCCTTTTTAGCGGGCACTTGTTTGCGTAAAGAAACCATGGATTCAAATAAACGTTCTTGCATATTGGCAGGAATCGGGGTTCCGCGATTAATCACTTTTAGACATACCCTATTTTTTTCTTGGTATAACTGGATTTCAATCGGAGCGCCATCCTCACAAAAATCAACCGCATTAGAAACTAATTTATCAAGCATTTGTGCAATTAAATCAGGGGCGCCTTCAATAAAAACAGGCATAGGTGTTAGCTGAGCTTGAAAACGTTGAGTAGGATAAGCCAAACGATAACCTGCGACACAACTGCTTGTAAGCTCATTAAAATCAAAAAATTCTTTTTCAGTTTCAGTCGTTTGTAAGGCTTGTTCTAATTTAGTGGCTTCACTTAAACGAGTAATAATGGTATTTAAGCGTGTGACCCCTTCTTTAGCCCTTTCAATATAAATACCTGCGTCACTGGGTAAAGATTCTTGTTCTAAGTTTTCTAACGAAGAACGTACAACCGCAAGTGGTGTGCGCAGCTCATGCGATAATTTACTGGCCATACCTTCTAAATAAGTATTATATTGCTTTAATTTGATTAAAATCACAGAAAAACTGTGGGATAAATCACCAATTTCATCATCGGCATTAGTGGTAATGGCCGTGGTAGTCACTCGACCATGTGGATCAATCGCTCTTTCTGCTTGATTACGCAAACGTCGGAGTCTTACAGATAAACGGGTTGCAAATAGTAACAGCAATAAGGTGACTAAAGAAAAAATAAGTAAGGTTTTATTAAATAATTTGGAAATAGCTTGGCGTTGAATTGCTTGAATACTATTACTGGTTTCTTCTACGACAACAGCACCCATCACTTCTTCACCAGCAAATACAGGATGCGCAGCAGAAACAATGACCGCTTGTTCATCAGAGGTGGGTCGCCATCGAATGGCGGATTCTCCGTCTAGTGCTAAAGTGACTTCTTCCCCTTCTAACCTCGAAGCGCGGGCTTGATCATCTTTGAAATCTTCAGAAGCGGGTGGTAATAAAAAACTGTACAACATATTAAGTGGATGGTAAGGAAATTCTCGTCTTAAATCCCCCGTTTGTGCTAATACCCGATGTTGTCGATCAAGTACCCACAATCGCCTGCCAGGATCATCGCCCAAAGAGCGGATTGTTTTTTCGATTTCAGGAATGGGAATAAAAACTTTGCCCACGGTATCTAAATTGTGGATAGCCGAGGTGCCAATCACCGCTTTAATAATCCGCGTTCTACGATCATCCACATCTGCAATGGCAAATCCCAAACGATCACCAACCATTGTCAAAGGAATACGTAGTTCTAACGTATAACCGTCCTTATTTTGTTTCCAAGTACCTTGAATACGAATTTCAGTTTGAGGTGCAGTAATTCGCCCACCTGTTGGTACTTTATAAGCACTGACCCAACCCTCACCTGTAGGTGTCACAATATAGCGATAAAATTGTTGATTTGGTTCTTGCATGACAATTTGCAAGTGATCATTGCGATCCAATTCCATACTTTTTGGGGTACGGTAGACAATTTTGTCATCTTTGACAATAAACAATACATATAGGTGGTTGCGATATTTACCTAAAATGTGTTTAAAGGAAAGTGATTGGGGCGAGTAGTGACCATAGCGTTTTAAAATATGTTTATCTGCATAATCTTCTGCTCGTTCTAAATAAATATCCCAATCATCGGCTTTGCCGTCTAGTTGAATAGGCGTTTTAAAAGAATGAGCAACTAAT
This sequence comes from Thiotrichaceae bacterium, assembly GCA_016745055.1. GTDB lineage: Bacteria > Pseudomonadota > Gammaproteobacteria > Beggiatoales > Beggiatoaceae > JADGDF01. The sequence continues at coordinate 48,301 of JADGDF010000002.1, forward strand.
TCAGTACCTTCTTTCACCGTGTCCACAAGGCGGCGATTGAATAAAGCAGGACGATCATTCAATACGCTTGCCAAAGCCCGCGCCGTATCTTGCAAAGAGGTTTCTAAATTATCGCGTAAATAGGCTTCCATTTCCCTCACGTATTGATAACCTACGTAGGGAATACTCAGTAGTGTCAAAGAAAGCAGTAGCACTTTGCTGCGAATTGTCAGTGTCATGCGTAAACACAGTTACCCTTGTATTTAAGCAATGAATTGACAGCAAAATATCTCAAGTTATTGAAAGGCAGCATCGGCTCTTTTACCAAGTTCAGTTAATAATTCAGTAACGGCTTTACTGGCTTTACTTTCTTCCCCTTTTTCTAAATCTGCTGCGTTCGTGACCACAAATAATGCTATGTTTTTTTCGGCATTAATCAACATTATGGCAAACCAAATAGTATTACTGCCATCATGAAGGATGACTTGATCGTCTATTATCCAACCTAAACCATAGTTGGAATTAGGAAAAGGGGTATACAGTTTTCCAAAGGCTTGGGCATTTAAAAAACCAGCCACTGACTCACCACGTAATCCTTTTAAATGCAAACCAATATAAGCTGCCATATCATCCAAAGAGGCGTGAACCGTACCTGCTGGCCCAAGTACAGGAGGATTGTCAGATATATCTTCAACCACAGGATCAACAGGTGTCCAATTGTCATCGTCGTCTAAAATATGTCCCACTGGTTGAGCAAGATTACCTTGTGTATTTGGGGCACCAAATCCAGATTGTGTCATTGCTAATGGATCAAATAAATAAATTTGCATCAATGCTTCCCAACGACTGCCTGAAACTCTTTCCAACATTGCGCCCGCGGTAATATACCCAATATTACTATATTCATATACACCACGAGTCGTTGTTGATGTAAGCACAAGGACTTTTTCAACGAACGTTTGCCGCTGTACATTTAATTCTCTTTGGTCAGTAAAATAGGCGTCAAAGTCTGGTATATTCGATGGTAAACCAGAAGTATGGGATAATAATTCATCTAATCGCACCTTTTGGTATTCAGGTAACATGATGCCAATCAGTTCAGGATAAATATCTTCAATGGTTGAATCCCAGCGAATCATTCCTTCTTTGACCAATAATGCGGCCACCATTGATGTCATTGATTTTGTATTCGAGCCAATATGCCATTGATCATCTGCGGTTACTTGGGTATTTGATTCAACCGAACGTTTGCCCATTGCACTTTTTTCAATGAGTTGCTCATCATGTACCATTACAGCCGCCATTGCAGGTAACCCATTTTGTTTCCGAATATACTCTACGATTAAATCCAATTGGCCATCACCAGCCATTCCCGTTTCAGGCTTTGCTGAAGTCATGGGTTCAGTGGAATCACTTGAGTTCCCACAACTGGTGAACACAATACTTGTTGCAATTAAAATCAATATCCGCAATAAAATATTCATCTAAATATCCTCCTTTTTTATCTATTCATTATACCTAACTGAAGTTATTCATTCATAGAATTTTCAAGGAAGATAACCATCTTTAATTTTTTTGAGTATTGCAGTTTCAATAAATTAAGTCATTTTTTTTTACAATTCCGCACTCCACTGGCTTAATTATGTAAAGCAAATTAAAGATAGTTTATGGCAATTGAACTGGTATTCGCGCTTGCCAATTGGGTTGTTGGTATTCAGCAACGACAGTCGTATAAATACCGCCTCTGACATTAAATTCAGCCGTTAAGCGCATAAAACGCGGAGGACAAGCTTGTACTAAATCATCTAAAATCCGATTGGTAACTGCTTCATGAAATGCACCCTGATCACGATAAGACCAAACATAACTTTTTAACGCTTTCAGTTCCAAACACGTTTCATCTGGCACGTAATCTAAAAATAGTGTTGCAAAGTCTGGTTGGCCCGTTTTTGGACATAAACAAGTGAACTCAGGAATACGAATGCGAATGGTATAATCGCGATTAATATTTGGATTTTCAAATACTTCCAAGGTTGTACTTGGTAAAATTGGCATGGCATTTCTCCGCTGTGCTAAAAATTAAGGCGGTATTTTATCAAACAGTGTCAGTGCATTGTTAGTTGTTATATTCGCGATTTCTATAGGGTCTTGTTGACGTAAAGTGGCCACCATTTGAAGTATTTCGGTCAAATAAGCTGGCTCATTGCGTTCACCACGATGTGTAAATAAAGGTTGGTCAGGCGAATCTGTTTCTAATAAAATATGAGTTAAAGGTAAAGTTTGTATCAATTTACGTAATTTATTAGCATTTGGATAAGTAATGGGTCCACCAAAACTCACATAAAGCCCTAGCTCAAATAGTTGGTTGGCTTGCTGTACACTGCCAGCATAACTGTGCACAACGCCATGACTGTGAGGCACTTGTTTTAAACATTGAATAACATCTTCAATTGCCCGTCGAGCGTGGATTATTACTGGTAAATTTGCTGCTTTGGCAATATGCAATTGTGCAAGAAAGTACTTTTTTTGCTGGTTTCTGTCTAAATCTTTCACAAAATAATCTAAACCACATTCTCCCACTGCAATTGAATTTTTTTGTGTTATCCAAGTTTCCAATTGCTGTAAATGATGAGGTTGATGCTCTGCTAAATACATAGGATGTAACCCATAAGCAGGGTATAAACCTGTATAGTGTTGGCAAATATTATGTAACCTTTCCCAAAAACGAGCACTGATTGCAGGCACAATTTGCACCATGACTTTAGCTGTATGCCCACGTTCAAAAGCCATCGGCCGATCCTCGTCAAACTTTTCATCATCAAAATGGGAATGGGTATCAATTAGGTAGTTATTCAAAAATTTTTCAATCAGACCTAGCAGGTTTTAAAAACCTGCCAGGTCTTGTTCCAGGTTTTATTAAATTCTCGTTCTTGAATTTAGCAATAACTTAACGATTTTTGATAAGAACATACACGGCGCCAGTTCCACCATCAACTGGACGCGCGGAACAAAAGGCTAATACTTCATCACGTTGTTGTAGCCATTTATTTAATTTGGTTTTGAGCACAGGTTGTTTTTGCCAGGAACCTTTGCCTTTGCCATGAATAATACGGACACAATTGATTCTTCTTTGCATACAATCTTTTAGAAATTCAGCAACTTCTTGCCTAGCTGCTCGAACAATCATGCCATGTAAATCTAATTCAGCTCGAATGCTGTAATGGCCACGCCGTAATTTTTTTAGCACACCATATTGCATACCAGGGCGCAAAAAGACAAGCTCTTCCCCCGTTTCTAATTCAGCCGGATCATAATAGTCTGATAACATATCATTAAATATGGCTTCTTCTTCCAAATAGCGTTGTTTGGGGAAAGGTCGAGGTTGAGGCGTAAAATGAGGGATTTTATCACAAGACAACGGCTTAACATCTTTCATCGCTTGACGAAATAACAGGGTTTCTTCTTCTGCTAAATCGGAACGCTTGGCCATTATCCATCTTACCTAAAATGGGTCTAATTAGCCGCGAATAAAGAAGCGTGCAATAAACTTTGCGTATAGGAATGTTGTGGATGGGTAAACAATTTTTCTGTTTCTCCATATTCAACAAATTCACCATGCCGCATAACGATAATTCGATGAGAAATAGCTCGAATGACTTTCAAATCATGACTAATAAATAAATAACTGATATTGTGCTTTTGTTGCAAAGTTTGCAGTAATTCAAGCACTTGTTTTTGAACTGAAACATCCAATGCACTGGTTGGTTCATCTAATAAAATGAGTTTAGGTTCTAAAATAATGACTCGGGCAACCGCAATTCTTTGTCGCTGTCCACCTGAAAATTCATGCGGATAACGCCATAACATGTCTTCAGTCAGGCCCACTTCCTTAAGGACTTTAATAATTTTTCCTCGCCGAGCCTTACGATTCAAACGAGGAAAATGGACTTGCAAACCTTCGCCCACAATTTGTTCAATGGTCATGCGTGGAGACAAAGAAGAGTAAGGGTCTTGAAATACTACTTGAAAATAACGACGTAATGGACGTAAAGCACGATTGCGTACTCTATCAATACGTTGATTACCAAAGTGAATTTCACCACTACAGGCTTGTAGTTTCAGTAAACACATACCTAAGGTTGTTTTACCTGAACCAGACTCTCCAACGATACCCAGGGTTTCACCTGGGAATAGCTGCAAATCAACATTGTCCACCGCTTTAATTTGGTTAGTTGTATGTTTAAAAAACAGACCTCGTTGGGTGGCAAAATGACAACGGATATTTTTGCCTGCTAGCAAGGGTTGTTCATTGGAAGCATAATCGTAGTCAGTTTGCATTCGCTCAGGCTGACTGTTGAGTAAATGTTGGGTATACTCATGTTTGGGTTGGTCAAATAACTGACCTACGGTGGCCTGTTCAACAATATGACCGTGTTGCATGACACAAATACGTTCGGCAAAGCGTCTCACCATGTTTAAATCATGAGTGATCATGAGTATTGCCATGCCAAATTCAGCCTGCATTTTTTCTAGCAATTCAATAATTTGTAGTTGAATTGTGACATCCAATGCTGTCGTCGGTTCATCGGCAATCAGTAGTTTGGGACGACAAGCCAGTGCCATCGCGATCATAACTCTTTGCCGTTGACCACCTGATAACATGTGTGGATAAACCCAAAAACGTTTGTGAGGTTCCTCAATACCTGTATGTTCTAACAGGTCTAGCATACGTTGCTTTGCTGCTTTTTTACTCAATCCCTCGTGCAATATTAAAGGTTCCATTAACTGAGTACCAATCGGATAAACAGGATTGAGCGAAGTCATCGGTTCCTGGAAAATCATGGCAATGTCTTTGCCACGCACCTTACGCAGTTTAGCCTCGCTGAGTTGTAGCAAATTTTGCCCAGCAAATAAAATATGTCCAGAGGGAAAAACAACTTGATTTACATCATGCAAACGTAAAATAGACAAAGCGGTGACCGTTTTACCAGACCCAGATTCGCCAACCAAAGCAATTTTTTCACCATGTTGGATATGGAAATTAATATGGTGGACAACCTCCGTGCTCTGCTGATGATTGCCAAAAGCAACGGTTAAATCTTGAACATCAAGTAAAGGTGTGGTATCTAGCATAAACGCGGTCTAACGAGTGAGTAGTGGGCTTAAATTTATTTTATGTTTTAATGTTTATTGATATTTTCATTTGTAATTTTTCCTTCCGCGATTTCCCGTAAGGCAAGTACAGAAGGCTTATTTTTTCCTGCATCTGTTAATGGGTGTGCGCCCAGTGATAATTGGCGAGCACGTTGACTAGCAAGTAATACTAATTCAAAACGGTTGCCTACCTTATCTAAACAATCTTCGACGGTTAAACGGGCCATAAATTTTGTCCTTTTGTTAAATGAAAATGTATGCATTCAGGAAAATAGCATAACTTTTAACATCTAAAATTGTATCATTACAAGAAAATTATGATTCCTGGTATTATACTTTTATCCTATCAAAATGCAGTTTTTTCTTGTGCCATGCGTTGTGTGGTACAAGAAAATGTATAAGAAACTGCTAACATGATTAGGAACGAGAATTAAATTACTTCCATAGCTTTTCAACCAGACCTGGCAGGTTTTCAAAATCTGCCAGGTCTTGTTTCGAGTATTATTAAATTTTCATTCCTTAGTTTTAAACGTACATTTATTCTGACTTTTGGATATTGGCATCTGAATTCTGTTGTGCAGACTCTGATTTTTCAGGCGTTTGTTCTTCAAGTTTTGGTTTTTCTGAAGTTTCTTCCCAAGCTTCTAACATTTCTACAAATAAATTTGACTTCGTTTTTTCACATAAGTCAATAAAGAAAGAGGCGGAAATAATTAAGCTGGGTTTATCTAAAGGTGGTGCATCTTGATAACCAAATTTTTTTGCAGCATAACCATTACCCCAAATAGCAGCAATCATTGTAATGAAATTCTTTTTTTCAAAATCCTTGCGAAACTGTTTACAAGTATAGGCAATGGGATCAAAAGTTTTACTTTGAGATTGTCGAGAGGTTCTTTCTCTACTAAGGTGTTCACTGTTTTCTTGGTGAGAACCTTCTTCCATCATGCGTGGAGTATGTCTTTTTTCTCTATCATCATATTTACGATAAGGTGGATAATCGTAGTTACCCTCTTCTTCTCTATAATCATTTCGATCACTTCGCCTGCGGTAGTTTTCCCTTTCAGAAGGTGGAAGATATTCTTGAGTACGATAATTTTCGCGGGAATATCTTGAATATTCTTCATCATCCGTATCTGCTATTACAGGTAATGTCACGCAGGCTAACATACAGATTAAAAACAAATTTAATAATTTCATAGTCAAAATTTCCAATACTTAATTAAAATCATCAAGTTGCATTGTAACGTAAATTGTATTTTCGTGAGTAATTTTTATGCAAGTAAAAAAATTTAAGAGTCCACTTCTTCATTTAATTGAAATAACTGTTTAGCCGCAAGCACTAATTCATCTTGGCCATTGTAACCCGCTTGTCGTAACTGCGTACAAGGAGTATGCATTAAAGTGTTTGTCAGTGTATGCGCAAGATAATCAATGGCTTCATAAGGTGATTTGCCGTTATCAATCATACGTTTGGCTTTGTCAACAAGATTATGCCTGAAATCATGCGCTTGATCACGCAAATGGCAAATTGTATCCACGGCACTTAACGAATTTAGCCAACCCATAAAATGATTGACTTGCACATCAATAATTTCTTCTGCTTGCAACGCGGCTTGCTGACGAGAACGTAAATTTTCCTGGATGACTTCATTTAAATCATCCACAGTATATAAATACACATCTTCTAACTGACTGACTTTTGAGTCAATATCACGCGGTACTGCAATATCCACCATGAACATGGGGCGATGTTTACGCACTTTTATCGCAGCTTTCACAGTCTTCATATCCAAAACAGTGGTTGGACTTGCGGTAGAGGCAATCACCACATCGGCTTCTGATAAATGGACACTGATTTCTTCTAAAGTAATGGCATACCCAGAAAATTCTTTAGCTAATTGCCGAGCGCGATCAATGGTTCGATTTGCTACAATCATGCGAGTTAGCCCATTTTCATGTAAATGACGGGCAGTCAGTTCAATGGTCTCTCCCGCACCAATAAGTAAAGCCGTGCGTTCAGTTAAATCACCAAAAATTTGTTGCGCTAAACGAACAGCGGCAAACGCAACTGATACCGGACTTGAACTAATCGCTGTATCGGTACGTACTCGTTTAGCCACTGAAAAGCTGTGCTGAAATAATTTACTCAGTAATTTACCAAGCGTATCTGCTGCCTTAGCGGTTTGATAAGCTGTTTTTAGTTGGCCTAAAATTTGAGGTTCGCCCAGAATCATAGAGTCTAAACCCGATGCAACCCTAAACAAATGTTTTGCTGCATCAAGTTGATGATGAACATATAAATGTTTGCTCAATTGTCGCTTGGGGACATTGTGATAATAGCTTAACCAGTCAATAACCGCTTCACTAGTATCTATTGTTGAGCTGCAATAAATTTCAGTACGATTACACGTTGATATAATCGCCACTTCGTCTGCAAGTTCTCGCTCGACAAACTCATGCAGAGCATGTTTGAGACGGTCAGGTGAAAAATTAACCTGTTCACGGATTTCAATGGTGGCGGTTGTATGATTTAAACCAAGTGCAAAAAGTTGCATGGGAATAATGGAAGAACTGTCTAGTGGATTGGGCAATCATTGTTTTTACTTCTAAGTTTTTACTTCTAAGCAAAATTTCACAGCTTAAAACGTTTGAAATCTTGTAAGAAAGCAGACCTGGCAGGTTTTGAAAACCTGCCAGGTCCAAGATTCAAAAAAATTACTGTGTAAAGTTAAAACTTAGGACAATAAAACACTTACTTTTCAGGCTTGCCTTTAGGCTCACCAATAGAAATTAATTCTACATCGAAAATTAAAGTAGCATTTGGGCCAATTTTCCCACCAGCACCACGTTCACCATAGGCTAGATTAGAAGGGATGAATAACTGCCATTTTGCGCCTTCTTTCATCATTTGTAAGGCTTCTGTCCAGCCTTTAATCACACCATTAACAGCAAAAGTTGCTGGTGCACCTCTGCTGTAAGAGCTATCAAACTCTGTACCATCAATCAAAGTGCCACGATAGTGTACGGTAACTTTATCTGTCGCTTTAGGTGATTTACCCGTGCCAGGTTTGACGATTTTATATTGCAAACCACTTTTTGCAGAAACAACAACCCCTTCTTTTTTAGTATTCTCATCTAGGAATTTTTTGCCTTCATCGGCATTTTTCTTAGCAATTTCGTTTTGGGCTGCAACCATTTTTGCTTTTTGCTGACTTTGATAGTTCATCATTATTTTTTGAACTTCATTTTCTGCCAACAATGCTGAACCACTTGCTGTAATACCTTCATCTAACCCTTGGTTAAATAATTTCATTGATGAAGGTTGAATCGCTTGATTTTTTAAGCTTTTTCCTACGGTATAGCCAAAACTATAACTTAGTTTGTCGTCTTCTGTCATGGTATCTGCGGCGGCAAAAAGTTGCATTGTAGCCACACTCAGTGCAAAACCAATCATATAAGGTAATTTCATATAACTCCTTGATTTTTGAGTATTGTATGAGCAAAAATGTGATAAGCTTCAGCTTAAAATAACTTAACAGTGTATAATGTATCAAACAAGATGACAACTGATTTAATTTTCATTTTCGGTTGAGAAACGACTGAAGTCTTGGTAGGATGCAATCCTTGATAGCACTTTTAATGTGGAGATAGTAATGCGAACTAAATCAACTATTCTACTGTTGTTTTCCCTTTTGATGGGCGCAGTATCAAGCAGTTACGCCGCGCCGACTTACAAGCTTTATATTACGACTGCCCCCAAAGATGCGGAAATTCGCATTATGAATATCAAACCTAAGTATCACCAAGGTATTGAGTTGGAAACGGGAAGTTATGATTTGATGATCAGCAAGGAAGGATACCAACCGCTTCGCAAGTGGATCGGCATTCGTAACAAACATAGAAGGTTGCATTTTGAATTAGAACCCGAAGAAATTCAAGCAGAAGCAAAGTATGGACTTACAATTGATACTGTGCCTAAAAACGCCAGAATTTATGTGATGAATATGCGTGAGCGTTTTGAACAAGGCGTTGAACTCCCTCCGGGTAAGTACGATTTGATGGTAACTGCCAGAGGCTTTTCCCCAAAACGCCAATGGGTAGATATCGTTGATCAGGATGCAAATGTTAAGGTGGTATTAGGGAAACCGGAAGAAACAGTTTTTCAAGTTGAAAGTACTGACAATAAAATTGCCCAAAATACTGAGACAACAACAACACAAAAACAACCCATTCCAACAAATCACTCTAACATAAAAAAAATTAATATTGGCGCAACAAGCGTGCTTAAAAAACCAGGCTTGCCAAATGATGATGCGACAGTAGTTGGTACAACTGTAAGTGATATATCGGAATTCGTTGATGATACTTTAGACAAAGATGTCGTCGACGAAACAGATTTAGGTGACGAAGAGTCAGACGCAGAAACTGATGTTGCAGAAACTGATGTATATGATGCTGAAGATGCAATGGCGGATGATGAGGAAGACATTGCTAGTGATGAAGATATTGACGATGCTACTGACGACGTTGCAGAAGCAGAAGATGATGCAATTGAAGAAATAGATGATGTTGATGAAAACGACGAATCTGCCGAGATAGATGATGAGGAAGATGTTTCAAATGATGCAGATGACACGGCTGGCATCGTGGTAGCAAAAGCAGAAATTACTCAAACGCCAACTCCAGTAAAAGCATTAACTTTAAATGCACAAAATAATACGCAAGAAATTTCTCAATATGCTTTAACGATTGATACCATTCCCAGTGATGCACGTATTTATATCATGACAATTAAGCCAAAATTTGAACAGGGCATCTCTTTAATGCCTGGTAAATATGATCTTTGGGTAAAAAAAGGCAATTTATCAGTCAGACGTTGGATTGAGATGACTGACCATGATATGCATCTTACAGTGAATTTAAATGAAGACACTTTAGTTGAAGCCACCCCTAAAAAGCGTTACAAATTAACAGTCAATACTGTCCCTGAGGGTGCTAGAGTATTGATTATGAATATCATTCCTAAATTTCATCAAGGCATCTTACTCAAACCTGGCAAATACGATTTATTAGTTAAAAAAGCTGGTTATCCGAAGATGAGACAATGGATACCCATTGAAAATAGTGATGTGGAAGTTAATGTCGTGTTAGGTGATCCTCAAGAAGAAGCTGATGATGACAATGTCACTACCTTAGCTTCTGTGGATACTTCAGATGATGTTTCAATGGATACAGATGATGAAACAACTGATATTGAAGAAGTTACTGACGCTGAAGATGTTAAAGATAACACTGAAGCAGTGGTAGAGGAAGAGACTGACGTTATTGAAGAAGAGGTTGAAGATAATAATGCGCCTATCCAAAAAGATAAGCCTGTTCAAAAATATGCGCTGAATATCAAAACTACACCTGCTAATGCCAAAGTTGAAATTCTAAATATGCCTGAGCCTTTCAAACAAGGCATGCTACTGCCACCAGGTAAATATTTGGTGCATACAAGTAAATCAGGCTATCCATTAAGACGTGATTGGGCGATTATTGAGGAAGGTGATGTTACACTGCAAATTATCTTGTCCAAGCAATCTCTATGTTTCTTTAGTGAAGAAATAAGCGAAAAAGTAGAACAATCTTATTCAGTAGTACGCAGTGCTAAGGTTAAATTCAGAGGGCAATTTGTTGATGTTAGCTATTATGAACACAGTATTCCTGCAGGCTTAAGTGATCATTTGGAATTTCAAGGTATTCAAAAGGGTGAAATGCTTGAAATGGTAGCTTTGGTTGAGAAAGGTGGAAAAATGGAAGAAGTCCAAGCCTCAATGAAACTACAAGATAACCAATTATGGGTAGATGTGAATGGCAGCCAAGGTGTATTAGAACCATCGACGTGCTTTTAATTACGTAGGAGTAGGTTTGTAATCTATTCCAGAACGTTGATAAGGAAATCTAATAAAACTTACAAAAAGACCTGGCAGGTTTTAAAAACCTGCCAGGTCTGATTAAGTTGTGGAAGTTATTAAATCTTCGTTCCTTCAATCACATTGTATGTGTACTTTTGTTTGATCTTAATGCGGAACTTAAGTATTTTTCTACACGTTCTCTAATTTTGCCATTATCCATTTCCCCAAAATGTACACCAATGCCAGCGGGCCGGCTGCCCTGAGCACCTTTGGGATTAATCCACACAACTTTACCAGCAACGGGCATTTTCTCGCCTTCATCCATTAATGTTAGCAACAAAAATACTTCATCCCCAAGTTTGTAATTTTTTTCTGTGGGAATAAATAAACCACCATGTTTTAAAAAAGGTAAATAGGAATTATATAATGTGCTTTCATCAGTGATATGCAAGGACAACATGTTACGTCGCATACCACCAGGACGTTTGATTGCCATGATTATCTCCTATGTGCTATCCAGGTTAGTGCAATTAATTCAAGCAAGCCTTGTAAACGAATAGTGGAACTATTCATGACAAATCTTAAGGCTTCCTGTTGCAAATCAAGTAATTGGTATAAGTGAGACAGGCTTAATTGTTTTCCCCAGCGCTGTAAGTGTTCAACCTGCTCCTGATTTAAAATATACACTGTTTGTTGAGTGCTTGCAAAACGGATTAAGTCCATCGTCCAACTAATCAACCAACTTAACAATTGCGTTGCTTCCAAAGCTTGCCAGTTTTCAACCACGCGGATAGGATCAATTTTACCGTTGACGAGTTGACTCAAATCATTAAATAAAGTTTGGCGCTTTTTCAAGCCTTCAGTTTCCACTAGAGATAACGCAGCCAATGGTGCTTGATTGGACAGGTTCAATAATAAGTCTATTGGTACATCGGGTGATAACTGTGTGTGTAACCAATTTTTTAAAGTCGTTAATTCAGGACGACTAAAATCTAATCGTTGACAACGACTGCGAATCGTGGCCATAAGCGCCATTGGTCGGTGACTAATGAGTAAAATCAATGTATTAGAAGGGGGTTCTTCCAATAATTTGAGTAAGCTGTTAGCCGCATTGCGATTCATTGATTCGGCTGGAGTAATGATTACAATTTGATAGCGATTGTAATTGGCGGTTAGGTTACAAAACTGAATAAGTGCTCTAATTTGGTCAACAGTAATGGTTTTACTGGTATTGGTGGGGATGATTGTTTTTAAATCTGGATGATTATTTGCCTTTAGCAATAAGCAAGACTTACACTGGCCACAAATATTACCTTGTTCATCGGGTGATTGACAAAGTAAATAATCGGTAAGTCGTTGTGCAAACGCTGATTTTCCCATTCCTTGCGGGCCACAAAGTAATAATGCGTGGGGCAAACGATCTTGGGTTGTCATTTGTAACGTGCGTGACCAAAGCGTGTCATGCCAAGGGAAAATTTTATTCACCATTAGTAGGTGATAGAGGAAATAGTACATAAAAGGTTGAACCAATACCTACCTGACTATTTACCCAAATTTTACCATGATGCGCATTAATAATTTGCTGGCAAATCAAAAGACCTAAACCTGTACTCACTTCTCCAGCAGTACTTTTGACACTAGTCATTGTAAATGGCTTAAACAGTTTATCTAGTTCAGATGGTGGAATGCCTTGCCCTTCGTCTGCAACTGAGATGAGTATGTTATTTTCTTGTTGAGCAACATTAATTTGTATTTTAGTTTGCGGGTAGGAAAATTTAATGGCATTACTAAGTAAATTATTCATGACTTGTTGGATTTTAAAAGCATCTATTATTGCATGAGGAGTATTTTCCTCATAATCAAGACTTAATAGTATATGTTTACTCTCTGCTAAAAAATGGTTGAGTGAAATAGCTTCTGTGATAATTGAGATCAAAGAGATTTGTTCAAGCTCTAGCCTTAAATTACCTGATTCGATTTTGGCAACATCAAGGAGGTTGCTTACCAAATTGAGCGTAAACTGACTGGCTTTTTGGATTTGTTCCAAATAGTCTAAGTGTTCTTTATTCAGAATATTGACAGTTTCTTCTTGCAAAATTTCCACATAGCTAAGGATGACACCCAAAGGACTGCGCAAATCATGGGCTGCCATGCCTAAAAATTCGTTTTTGCGTTCATTTTGACGATTGGCTTCTTCAAGATGAGTATATAATCTGAGATTTTTTAATGCGGCTGCACATTGGGTCACCATCACTTGAAGTAAGTATTGATCATGCTCAGTAAGAAAATTCACGTCTTCAAGATAAATAAATCCCAAAATTTGATCATAAAGCGTCATAGGTAAAAGCAATGATTTTTCTGGTAAGGGATTTTGTGGCTTTTTGCCTTGTAATATACGCTCACAAGATTTGATCATACTATCAGCCTGACAATCATTTGTCTTTCTAAGCGAAAATTTTCCTGTGCCTGCTTGAATCACGATGTTACTTTTTTCAGTTTCTTCAGAAGTCCCCTCTATCATGGCAATCACACTATGCTCCCCAATATGGCAGAAGCTTGTCATTTGGGTTAATACGCCTTCTAAAAACTGTTCCATGGGTTGAATTCGGTAAAGATTTGGCGCAGAAGTCAAAATTTTTTCCAGGCCCTGCCGGTTAATATCAATAGTTGTCAAGTCTCGATAAGCTTTAAGGGCTGTTCTTAATGTGGTATAAAGTCGTTCTGCGGTTAATTCTGTTTTATCCTTATAGTCATCTATGTCGTAATGATCCATAATCTGTCGTTCGGGAGCAACACCAGGTTGTCCTGTGCGAATAATCAGCCGAATGCGTTGGTTATTCAATTCATTTCTGATGTAACTAATCAATTGTAGGCCAGCATTTTCTGTTTCCATGACAACATCAATTAAGGCAACTGCGATGTCCGGTTCTTGCTGCAATATTTTTTGAGCTTCTTTACCAGACATTGCGTTAAGTAGTTGTAATGGTTTAGCTTCAAAAGTTAAATCTCCTACAACGAGCTTGGTGACTGCATGAATTTCTGGTTCATCATCCACAAGAAGTATTTTCCACGAAGAAGAACACATAGCTGATGTAATATCAGATTGTTTTTCAAGTGATTTTAAATGCTTCCAAGGCATAACAGGCCCTTTTTCTATGACTTGTTGCTCAGAAACTTCAGATTTTACAATTTTCTTCTTATCGCGGATAAGCTTCATAAAATATAAACTTTTATTTGTTATTGACAAAATAATAGCGCAAGTCCTTGGTAAAACAGCAAAGATATTCAAGTAATTGATTAATCTAACCTGGCAAGTCTTATTTTATAAAACGGTTTCAATTGGAAAACTAACGTGAAATATTGCGCCTTCACCCAAAGTACTTTCACAACTAATATTGCCATTAAGACGGGTTGTCACTAGGTTATAACAAATATACATACCCAACCCAGTACCACCATTTGCCCGTTTTGTGGTATAAAATGGCTCAAATAATCTATCAACGACTTCTTCATTCATACCTTTGCCCGTATCACTATAAGTCATTAATACGGTGTTATCTTCCTGTTGGACATGAATGACAATATTGCCAGCCAGGGTACCCCCCTCAAAGCCATGAATGATACTGTTTATGAGTAAATTATTTAAAATTTGGCTGATAATACCTGGATATCCATAAATATTGATATGGGTTGAGCATTGATTTTCAACCATAATGTTAGTTTGATGAAATTTACTATCCAAACTGACAATAATATCCTGAATAGTTTCATGCAAGGTAAATAATCGTTTGGTTTCCTGAGTTTGATCAATAGAAGTACGTTTAAAACTGGTGACAAGTTCAGCCGCCCGCCGTACATTGCTATAAGTCAATTTGCTTCCTTCAACCATTTTGCCAATATTGGCAACCAGCTCCATTTCAGAGACTTCATCTTGGGAAAGCATCTCATTAATTTTCTCACCAGCCTGGGTAATCATTGATGATGATGTTACAGCAATGCCAATCGGTGTATTGATTTCATGCGCAAATCCAGAGACCAATCGTCCAAGAGAAGCCATTTTTTCACTTTGAACCAATTCATTACGTGTTTTTTCCAACATTTCAATCGTCGTTGACAAGGCTTGATTAAGCGATTTTAATTCCTGCTTTTGTTGTTCAAGTTCATGATTTTTTCGGGCCAATTCTCGTTGTGTTGCAGCTAAATCACTGTTAAGCTGCGTCAATTCATCATAAAATTGGTTGTCTCGATCACGGGTTTGAACTGACAATTTTTGATGATCTTTCATGACCTGACGGAAAGCATTGATTTGTTCATTATTGAGTTTCATTAACTCATCATAAAAATAACTATCAATATCTGATAAAGTTTTTGCACCTACAATAAAAAGTTGATTGTTACTCATGCTGCCAACAAAGTGCAATGGCGTTAGTTTGTCGCTGACTAGCAGAGTTAATACCCAATCGAAAGCGGCTTCTTGGGTTCTAAGTTCGGTCAAAAAACCAAAAGTTTTATCAAGGCTGGCTTTGTCAAAAATAGCTGTGAATAATTGACCTTTGAGGATTGGTCTATCGCTTTCCAAATCATTGCGAATGACCTCAATGATTTTTCCCTGCAAATCGCAGAGAAGAGATATACCAATAACTTGGGTTTGTGTTTGCATGATGGGCAATCCAAAACTTTGGAAAACGTTCAATGATAGGTACAAAAAATCATTGAAAATTCTCTAATTAATAAGAGTTTCTGCAACGGTAATGGCATCCTGAGCATTAGATGCATAGGCATGAGCACCTACATGTTTCCAAAGTTCAGGTTCAATATTAAAAGGATATCCTCCAACAATAATTTTAATATGTTGCAAGGTATTACTTGAATGTACAGTAGCGATTAGCTGTTCAACTGCGCGAATATGAAAAGTCATTGTCGCTGAAATCGCCAATATTTCTGCATGACGAGTTTCTAGTTCTTGCAAAACGCTGGGTGTGGGGGTATTTGCGCCTAGATAATAAGTATCCCAACCTTCCATTTCAAAGAAATCCGAGACCATACGAATGCCAATTTCGTGTAAATCTCCTCCAACACACGTCGCAACTACGGTATGATTTTTTCTCGTTGTCGAAAAAATATGGCTGTATAATTGAGACATGATCAATTGGGTGGCAGCAGTGCAATAATGTTCCTGAGCAACACTGACTTTGTTCATTTGCCACAAACGGCCAATTTCATATTGAGAACGTTGAAAAACATGAATATAAATATCCTTTATTGGAATCCCTTTTTCAACAGCGTCCAAAATTAAATGACTTGCAGTCTTCCTGTCAGCTTTTAATAAAGTATCAAGATATTGTTGGGCTAATTCTGCATGTGGTTCTGTCGTTTCTATAAATGAAGAGAGTCCAGTAGGTAAATTGGGTAGCTGTTGCAAACCTTCGTCAATATACTGACAGGCAATGCTTTGCATATTTTCTGGCAAGATTTGCTTCAATGCCCCCTTAATTAACTGAAGGTTTAGTACAAATTCTTCAATAGGTATATTCACATTGGACAACAAGACTTTTGCCCAAGCAACATAACTGGCAAAAATGGAAGGGTGTTCTGAAGCAATCGCTTCAGCAAGGTAAGTCAAATGATATACTGTATCTTGCAAATAGTGTTTTTTTCCTTTTTCACCATAACGTTCCATCAGCTCAGGGCGATCAGCGTAATCTTTTTTAATCACTGTGTTTGCCAATATTTCACGTTGCTCGTCGATTATTTGACCGATTTGTTGATTGAGTTCAGGCATAAGCTTACCATATTGTATTGCGATTGAAGAGTTACAAAAATATTAGACATCCCCTACTTATCTCGAAAACCAGCAAATACATTTAAAATTGGACTAAATTACAGCATAGCATAACTTAGGATAAAAAATCATGTTTGTTGCATTAAGCAAATTTGCCGTGGTAAACGGCATGGAACAAGAAGTGAAAACTGCGTTTGAAAACCGTCCTCATCAAGTTGAAAAAGTATCTGGATTTGTACGTTTAGATGTGATTAGCCCTATAGATAAGCCCAATGAAATTTGGTTGATTACTTATTGGTTAAGCCAAGAAAGTTACAATATTTGGCATCGTAGTGCAGAATATCGTAAATCACACCAAGCAATGCCAGAAGGACTGAAATTAGACCCCAGTGTGACAGAAATAAGTTTTTTTGAATATGTTTGTTCCTAAAGCTTCCTATTAATGGTCATGGAACAAATTGAGCTTGAGCTAATGAACTTTTGGGTACATCAGCCCAATGAAACGATAGCTAAACTGAATGTTTTCACCATTCATTTTTGACTCATTGATTTACTCTGCTAAAGGCAATTTACTAGGGACGCGCTTAGGAATATCGCGACGTAAATCAATACACTCAAAATCAGTCAAAGCATGTAAAAATGCCATTAAATCTGAAAACTCTTGATCTGTAAGTTCAATCGGCTCTTCCTCTACAGCGTTTGCCAACGATTGGCGACGTGAAGCATCATTGTGCACAATAAAATCAAGGGCATCCAAATCTTCCCTACTCGGTAACACTGCTTGAGCTGAATCGTAATTTTCCAAGGCAGTTCTAGGGTCAAGTTCATGTTTAACCATTGCTTCTAAGGTATCGTATGCGCCATCATGTCCCCAAGGTCCCGTTAAAGCAATTTGTCTTAGACTCGGTGTACGAAATTTAAATCGATCTTCAGGATTTTGTGTAACCCGTTCTCTACCAAAATCATCTTGTCCATCAGTATAGCCTGGCAAACTATCTCCTTTACCAGGCCCAATTTGTGGAATAGCTCGGGCATGAAATTGTTGATCTGTTTGAAATTTGCCACTATGACAACTTGAACAACCTGCTTTGCCATAAAATAAATCACCACCACGCATGGCGGCAAAACTAGCAGCATCTGTATCGCCATGCATAAATTTATCAAAAGCAGAATTAGTACAACGCCAAGATTGAAGTTCATACGCAGCAATAGCATTGACAACATGCACGATTGTAATATCTTCAACTTGTTGAATATCGGGAAAAGCAGCTTTGAATAACTCAACATATTCAGGAATGTCTTTAACGCGTTGCGCGATTAACATCCAAGCGGTTTTAAAATCGTTGTCTGCCATCGCATCAGCAATAGGGTTTTCTCCTAAATGTCCTGCCATTTCTACATCTGATGTTAAAGGAAACAAAGCTTGGGCTGCCAGTGGATTAGCTAAACCATAGGGTAAATCATCACCAGCTGGGCTATTAAAGCCTTGAGGATAATTTAAATCTATTTCTACCCTGCCATCATGAAAAAGAGTAGTGAATTCTTTTGCGCCTAAATTAAATAAAGCAGGTGCATTACGTGGTACTCTTGCTTTAATGGCATTTTCTCCCATCCCAGTATTTCTGGCAACGCTAAGTCCACGTCCACCCTCACCTACAGAAAGAGAAATACCATCACTGGTAAACGTCAATGGGTAGTGGCAGGAAGAACAAGCAATATTCTTATTGCCGCTGAGCACTTTATCAAACATCAATAGATTTCCCAGCTTTTCTTGAGCAGCATTGCTTGGGTAGAAGTCTTCATCGGTAATTAGATATTCGCTGCCATTTGTAGCTGATAGCCAGAATAATGCGGTCAAAAAAACAATGGCCTTTAATTTTGTTAAATGCATTTTATTTCTCCTTAAGTTTTTATTTACTTAATCTAGCTAGTATTATGCCATTGACTATATTTTTCACATTTATTTATTTTTAATTTTTGTAACTATTCGTTATTTTAAATAACAATAAGAATAAGACGTTATTTTTACCAAGCTATCTTGATTTTTCATCAATGCAGCTATATATTGAATCTTAGGATTTTTCCTAAATAATCTTGGGAAAAATTCCTATTTTATGTTATATTTTCTATTAGGGAATATCAAGGAAGAAAAAAGGAAAGAAACTTGCATATTTTATTATGGAAGATACAGGGAATTTGCGAAGTGTAACTTAAAATGTCGTAAATTTTGTAAAAAACTTTGTAAATTAGCCATTTTGATGGTTTATACACTGTCAAAGTGGCTACAAATGCTTTTCTTAGTATAGGGTTTTATCTTTTTGAGGAGAAAGATGATGTTAAAGAAAATACCGTTTATTTTAGGGATCGTTTGTTTATCTCTAATAACAAACACTGCCATTGTTGCACTTACATTGCCAGACAATGGATTTGCTTCATTTGAAAAATGGACAGGCCTGAATAGTGATTGGGATTTAGGTACAGTACCTTTTGATACTCAACCTAATAGTACTGGTTTAATTCGCCAATTTGAGACGCCAACCAATTCTGGTGACCGTTATGGCTTACGAGTTAGAGCTTACATCGTCGCACCACAAACTGGTGATTACACCTTTTGGATTGCGGGCGATGATGTGACTTCTTTACGTTTAAGTACCGATGGTGATCCCGATAATGCTCAGCCGATTGCTGGTCAATCTAATTGGGCGTCACCCAGACAATGGAATAAATACACGTCTCAACAGTCTCAATCTATTAGTTTAGAAGCTGGCAATATGTATTTCATTGAAGCTCAACTAAAAGAAGGTGGTGGTGGCGATAACTTAGCTGTCGGTTGGCAATTACCTGATGGCACAATGGAACGTCCTATTCCTGGCAACCGTTTAATGCCTTATGATGACAGTTTGTTAGCTGATATTTCAGGAGAAACCTACGCAAAAGGTTATTGGTGCACAGCCTCCGCTGCTAGTCATTCACTCTGGTTACCTGATATTGATAAAAATCTTCATTTTGATGACACCTCTCGTTTTATTGAAAATGGAGATGGTACTGCTACTTTAACAGGTCGTGTTGTCAGTGGCAGTAATGCTAATCGTGGTTTTGACGTTCAAGTTGATATTAGTGGATATATCGCACCTTGGGAACCTACACCAAGTGGTAGCCCAAAAGAGTTGAACTCTAAATACCGTATTGAAAATGGTGGGCCTGTCGATCATAATACCTGGCGCTATTACACCAATTTTGAAGCTACATTAACCGGTTTTGGTGATTGGGAAGGTGGCGTATTAAATGTAGCTCGCAGAGGACCTTCTTTCCAAATTGGTTTAGGGGGTAATGCTAAAAATACCAGCTATGGAGGTGCAATCTGGATTAGTTATTCAATTGCTTCGCAACCCACTGGTAATCCTGAAGCATTTAAAGGTAATCGTGGTGACTTTAATATGAGCTTTACTGATTGTGAAAAGCTTAAACCCATAGAAAGAAATTGTACCGCTTTGTATGCATTGCATGATGGTGGCTTAAACGATAGCCAGTTCTTCACGGTTGATACCAAGAATAACTATGCTATTGCTGCATTAGGCACAGAAAAACCTGGTCATGACATTGAAGCTTTGGTGATTGATCCTAAAACGAGCAAAATGTACGCAAGTTCTGGTGATGACCCTGAAGGCTTTCCTATTGGTCATCTGTATGAAGTGGATAAAGGCACAGGAGAAATTGCTGCCATTGGTAGTACAGGTTTAGGCGAAGTTTCCGCACTCTCTTTCCGTCCTAGTAATGGCGAATTATGGGCTTGGGGTGATCGTCAAGGTATTTTTGTTATTAGCACACAAACGGGACAAGTTATAAGAGAAGTGTTATCCGTACCTAATGGCGAAATTGAAGACATGACCTGGTTAGTTGATCCTGAAACCGAAAAAGAAATGCTTTATGGTTCTGCTCAACGTGAACTGTGGTCATATGATCCTGAAACTGAAGTTACCCAAATGGTTTGTCCAAAACCTGGCGAAGCCAATACTGCTTTACCAAATCAAACAGAAGCTTTAGAAGGTATGCCAGATGGTAGTTTATTATTTGCTGTACATAAGTCTGAAGATTTGAAAGTGTACTCACTTGATCCAAAAACTTGTGATGTACTTTCTTCCGCAGTCTTTGAAACACCTTACAATGATATAGAAGGTATTGCTTGGGATTGCCGTTAATCACATTGTTACACTCCTAAAAATTGTGATTTTTTTGTAGTTGTTATTCACACTCCAACTTCCCCCCTTTATGGGGGATTTCTTTTTCAGAACAATTACTTAAGGAATACTTAGCTATGTTAATAAAACCATTTTTTTCGCGAACGACTCAGTTTACTCTGCTTCTTTTTATACACTCATTAGTTTTGGCAACACCAGCCAATGATGTGATGTCAACAGCCACCACAATTGACAATTTGCCGTTTAGCATTCAGCAAATGACAGTAGATGCGACTAGCGATGAAGTCAAACCTTTTTGTTCTAGTAATTCTGGTCGCAGTGTATGGTATCAATACACTCCCAACAGTGATCAAATGCTGAATATAGATACTTTTGGTAGTAACTACGATACAGTGTTATCAATTTTTACTGAACAATCAGGTAGTTTGAATGAAGTATTTTGTAATGACGATTTTAAAGAACAAATCCAGTCACAACTACAGGTAGAACTTACCGAAAATACGACTTATTACCTCGTGGTAAATGGTTATCAAAGTGTGACTGGTAATCTCAGCTTAAATATGCAACAAATTCAAATCATGACGAATGATAACTTGAGTGATGCCATTGTTATTGATAGTTTGCCTTTCAGCCTTTCACAAAACACACAAGAAGCAACGGGTGAAACTAAAGAAGCCAGTGGCAGTTGTGCACCCAGCAGTGCCAGCGTGTGGTATCAATATATCCCGCTCCAAGATGAAAAAGTGGTGTTAAGTACCTTAGGTTCTGATTATCGTACTGTACTTTCAGTTTGGACAGGCAGTAATTTCCCTTTACAAGAAGTTGCTTGTGCTGAAAATCAAGAATCACGTCAATCTCAAGTAAACTTAAATATGACAGCAGGTACTACCTATAACATTAGTATTGAAGGTATGGTACCGATAGGCGACTTTTTTGGAGAACAAGGCAATTTAGTTTTAAGTGCCAATGCGCCCCCTGAAAATAATGATTTGGCTGATGCCTTGGAAATTAGTAGTTTGCCTTATACTCATACTCAGTTTACTAATGGTTCAAGCATGGAACCAAATGAAGATTTTGCCAGTTGTTCTCAAAATGGAGCCACTGTTTGGTTTAAGTACATACCTGACAGCGATCTCAATGTCAGTTTTTCAAGCATAGGTTCAACCTTTGACACTATTCTGACAGTTTCTCAAGGTGATAGTAGTCATCCATTGACGGAAATTGCTTGTAACGATGATGCGGTAACGAATGAAGATCAAGAAAACGGCTCACAGCTGAGTATGCCAGTTAAAGCGGGCGAAGTTTACTATATTAGTTTGGGTGGCTTGTTTGATGAAACCGGTAGTTTACTGCTGTTTGTTGAAGAAATTGAATACGATTTAGTCATTACTCAACAACCACAAGGCAAAACAATTGAGCCTGGCTCTGTTGTCACTTTGACAGTCAATGCAACTGGGATAGCGCCATTGTCTTACCAATGGTATCAAGGCATGCGGGAAGATGCGAACATGCCAGTGGGTACCAACAGCAAAACGTTTAAAACACCACAAACTCAGGCAACCACTAACTATTGGGTGCGCATTACGAATGCTACAGGCAGTATTAATAGCGATAATGCCTTTTTATTTGTAGATGCCAAACAAAACAGCACCGGCGTAACACCTTTGGGTAATACGATTGTACCTAAAGCAGATTTCAATGGAAAAGTGATGCTGCCAGGTCAAACCAATTCAATGACACAGGTTTCTGAAGCAGATACGATTGCTGTTAAGTTTGAAGTCACTGTTGATAGTGAGCATGTGGGTCAAACTGCCGATTTGGTGATGTTTGTCGACTATGAAAATGAAGGTATGACTTCAAGGTTCATGCGAGAAAGTAATACCTGGTTCCTTTGGAATGGAGAATTTGGAGATTTGAGTATTGCTCAAGAAAATGTCAGTTTACAAGATAGTTTATCTGATATTTCAATTTTTGAAGGAGAACTAGCAGGTTATCCTGGTAAATTCGATGTTTATCTAGGCTATCGTTTACAAAATTCAGGTAATATCATTTATAATCGCTTACCACTTAGTTTTATTGTTGAATAGTTTTTATTAAATAAGTTGGGTTATGATTCCTCGTCTAACCCAACTTAGATTATTTTTAATATCGTCTATTTCCTCAGTATTATTTCTCTCTATCGTCAGATATAAATTGAATTTTGTTGGCAATATCGCCTCAAAATTTTGATACCTTTCCATAACTGTTTTTTCTAATCTGAATATCTAGTTTTAACTTTAATATATTTAACACTTTACAATTTAAAGTAATCTATATTAGAATGTAAGTATCACTGAATTTGGTAGTAGAAAGTGTGTCAAACTTTGGAGTGCGGTTAATGAATGTTATAACAGTATTATTAATAATTGCTGTTTTATCGCCTTTTTTCCTTCAAGTAATCTGTTTACTTTTTCTTATGAGGTATAACAAAGTTCGTTGTCAAGCTAAGGCATTTTCTTTTGAGCAAAGTCTTTTCTTACTTTTAACCCTAGTTATTATTCCTTTTATTATGTTTTCTCTCTCATTCTTATTTTTTCTCGAGTATAAAAGCCAAAAAGGGGAACATTGGTTTTATTACATTCATGATGGACAAGCTGGGTTAACGCTTATGCCTATTTATCTCATTGTTTCTATAAATCTTAGCATGTTACTGTTTGATGAAAAAGGCTTGGCAACTTCTAGAGCTAACTACATTATGGTTGCCACTTTAGCAGGAATAGCAGCATGGTACACTTTTGCAACATTAGCACTTAATTTTACTAAGAGTGGACCAGATTTTCCAATATTAGCAATTGTTCCAGCAATTACTTGTTTAAATTACCTTCTCTTTCTTTCTGTTATTTCAAAAAAACAACGTCTTGAACCACTTGATCCACTATTTGCATTTGTTTGGTTTTCTGCGTTAATCACTTCCATTATTTCAAAATATTCTTTAGCCAAAAATATTTATGAAAATCTTCCTGAAGAAAAACCCCTTTCTTGTTGCTTTGTGTTTTCAGCAGCGGCCAAAGGTCATCCAAAATTGGTTAAAAGCTGGGTTCATCCAAATATTGGAAAACCCGTAAACCGTCAGTGGTATATCTTTAAACATTTTGAAACGCTATTAAGCGTTTATTTTCCAAAAATCCACCACGTATTGCGGCATATTTATAATTACGTAGGACCCTCTGTTGCCAAACGAATTCGCTACACCTGGCAGGCAGATTTAGTTTATATTTTACTCAAACCTATTGAATGGCTCATTGCCATCATTTTGAAATTAGCAAATTACCAATGAATACCTATTTCAAACAATTATTAGCAGACCTGGTCACACTCTGCCATGCAAACCCAAGTGTTTTAGCAACTTGGCTTGACAAAGACAGTGAAAAAATTCGTGCTTGTCTCATTTGGTTGATTATCGGCAGTAGTCTTTATGGTGCTTCGATTGGACTATGGCGAGCACCCTTGCAAAGCTTTTATGTCGCCATTAAATTCCCACTGCTTATTATTTTGACAACGTTAGGAAATGCAATTATCAATGGCATGTTAGCTCAATTACTGGGCGCAAAAATTAGCTTTCGCCAAAGTTTTTTGGCAGTAATGATGAGTTTTACGCTAATTACAATTATTCTTGGTTCATTAACCCCGCTAACCTTTTTCTTGCTTTATAACCTACCTCCAATGGGCAGCGAATTAGCAAGGCAAGCGCATTCCTTAGTTTTAGTTGTCAATGTCGTTTTGATCGCATTTGCAGGCATTATTGGCAATCTTCATCTATTTTCCTTACTGAGCCATATTTGTGATAACGCACTTAAAGCCAAACAAATATTGTTTACTTGGTTAGGCGTCAATATGTTTTTAGGTTGCCAACTTTCTTGGAATTTACGTCCATTTTTTGGTACGCCTCGTCTTGAAGTACGTTTTTTGAGAGATGACCCTTTTAATGGCAGTTTTTATGAAGCCATTTTTCAGATAGCAAAGAATTTGTTGTTTTAATGATTGACAAACCCCTAAATAATTGGAATTTTACCATGACTAATGAAATAAATGCCTCAGAGTCCAACGCTTCTCTTGAAAAAGAAGAAAATATTCAACAAACAGAAACAACGGTTAATGTTGATAAGGAAACCCAAGAAATGGAGACCAAGCAATTACCAGAGTCTACCAATATGATGCAAGTGGTTGATGCTTTGCTAAAGACACCGGAATCTATAGTTAATCAAATCAAAGCAGGGCAATTTAAACAAACAGTTTTTATTTTACTGCTCATTTTTATACTTTGTCATGCAGTGTATGGACTCATTGTTGGCAGTTTTTCGGGAAATGCGCAATGGTTTGCAGCCCCCCTCAAAATTCTGGGAGGGGCCATTTTATCTGCCTTACTGTGTTATCCCAGTTTCTATATTTTTGCTTGCCTCAGCGGGGCTAATGCAACACCCAGTCAAATATTAGCTTTATTAGTTGGAGGATTAGCCCTCACCTCAATCCTTTTATTGGGATTTGCGCCTGTTGCCTTCATTTTTACCTTCTCAATTAAAACGCTTGGCTTTATGGGATTGATACATCTGTTAATTTGGAGTATCAGCATTTATTTTGGCCTGCGCTATATCATGACAGGTCTTCTCCATTTAGAAGGCCACAAAGATAATGGCTTTATCAAAGTATGGTCTATTATCTTAATTTTAACTTTGTTGCAAATGACAACGACATTGCGCCCAATTCTTGGGGAATCAGATACATTCTTAACTCAAGAAAAACGCTTTTTTATAGAACACTGGATAAAAGAATTAGACAATAAAAAGACAAACTCTGACCAAAACAATACACTACCTTACCGCCGTTGAGGCCTAGCACAACGAAGATTTAATAACTTCCACAATTTTCAATCAAACCTGCCAGGTCTTTTTTATAGAACCCATTTGAAGTTTTTTAAGAAATAGAATAGTAAAGGGCGTGTTCAACAATATAGTAAATACATACCCAATTCAAGTGGCCTAAGTGATAAAGAGTGGAGAGTATAGAACCGTTGCTAATGGAGTTGTTGGTAAAAAAAAAGGAACCTGTCCAACAAAGTGGACGTATAGAGAGAGACCTGATGGAGTCCTCTATCGACTGAAAAATGGTTGCAGTTGGGAGGACTTACCTAAAGATTTTCCACCTTATTCAACTGTTTACTGGCATTACAAACAGTGGAGGGAAAGTGGTTTAATAATAAATTGATGGACAAATTACATGAAAATATACGTCAACAGGTAAAAAAAAACGCAAGCAGTCAAAAACACATGCAATGCGAGTAGGGAAACAAAAGGTTTTTGTTTTTACAAATCTACAAATGGGATTAAGCGGCACCTAGCAGTAAATACTCAATGTTTAGTCAAAATATTGGTTATTTTAAAGAAAAACCATCAAATATACCTAAAACGACTCTCTTATTATAGTCATAGTCATTGAAAAGTCGTCAAATACAGATTTTTTAGGTAATTGGTTTATAATGCATTTTTGGCAAGCAATGACGAACTGACACTCGAAGAACAACAGGTTCTCAAAGCTAGGCACGGTCAAACAAAGGACAAGCGCCAAGCAGAGCATTTAAAAGCGGTTTACTTGCAGTCCTCAGGCAGGTCGGCAAAAGATGTGGCTCAAGCATTGCTGTTAGACCCAGATACAGTACGTAATTACTTTGGCCAATATCAAACAGGGGGTATTGAACAGTTGTTACGCTTTCAAGCAGGTGGCAGCCAAGCTCATTAGACCTCTTGCGAAATAAGTTGTTAACAAGCTTAAATAATTAGTTTATTATATATAGCAGCAATAAGGTTAAACCGTAGAGCAAAATGCTTACGACGATTTCGGTAACGAAGAGCAAG
>JADGDF010000097.1 GCA_016745055.1 Thiotrichaceae bacterium
ATTTTCATACTCGTTCTCCTAAGTTTACAAAACTTGTTCTTTCTTATATCCTCCTTTTCGCAAAATACCATCTTAAATTCCGTGATACAACTCTAATGGAAAAAATTGTTGTAAAAATTGTCTTAAATGGATGCCTGGTCGTTTACGTAGCATGACTAATGCGTGTTCTGCAAAAGGTTGATATTGATTGGTTTGCATTAATTGTTTAAGTTGTTTTTGCAATTCAGGTAACCGTCCTAAGAGTAGGTTTCGCCAATAGGAATCTAAGATGTCTAACGGAGGTGCAATGAGTTGGGCTGAAGGATCGGCAACATTATTATCCTGCCAGCGTAATACAGTCAATTTTAAATGAAAGTAAAAACAACAGCCTGCTGATGTTTCTTCAACTTGCAATTGGCTACCGAGTTGTTGGAGTAATTCGTGAGCGGCAGGCAACGCTAAGTCACCGCCATATTGTTGTGTTGTCGTTGGTGTCAGCATCCCTGTTAATTTTTCGGCTGAAAGACCACTGTTATCGGTGATAGCAAAAATTAATTCAACGCTTTCCTCTTCTTGTTCTGCTAGTTCAATTTTTAATCTGATTTCTCCAGTGGTTGTAAATTTCACAGCATTGAGTAGTAGCGCTAATACTATTTTTCGTAAGTGTGAACTGTCAGTCAACACTTCCGAGGGTAAATTGTGCGGTAATTCTGTTTCAAAATGTAATCCTTTCAGTTGAGTCTTTAATTTTGTGACAATTTCAATGTGTCTTAACAACTTTGGGAGATCGCAAGGCATTAAGTTAATGTCTGCTGTTGATTTCAGGACAGTATTTACTAAGGAATGAAGTTGTTCGCTATTTTGATGAATCATTGTCAAATAATTTCGTTGTTGTATGGATAATTCATTCTTTTGAAGTCCCTTTAAATTGCTCAAAGCATGAGTGAGTGAGGTACTGAATTCATGACATATATTGGAAATGCAAGTTTTGTTGATTTTCTCCATTCTTTTATCTCGCAATATTTCATACAGTTCGTAAGTTAAGGATATTTTTTTCAACCATCTCTTGGTTTCTACTATGTAATTTGACGGAATCCTGCATTTTTAGGTAAACGAGTTTTAGAGAATTTCATCCCCAGTTTGTGTCACGCAAGCATGCCATCAATACTTCTTCCTTGCTAAGGAAAGGATGGAAGAGGTTAACTCAATGGCAGTCACATGATGGTTGAATACAAGGATGGACCAGCAAAAATTATACCTAAAATATGTATTACTTTTTTTATCAATGACTTAAGTCACTTTTAGTTACGGTGTTTTAACAAAAATAGTTATTTTTTCGACTTATTTTAAAAAAGTGTCAAAAAATCAAAAAATAGTTAAAAAAATAACACTCAGTTAATATATAAACTTTGTTATATATTCTATATCTATTTAATATTTAAAATTTTTTTATATTTTGCATAGAGAATGTATTTTTTATATTATAAATTTATAGTTTAATAACTATTTGTTTTTAAAATAAAAAAATAGTATTTTTTTATTTTTAGTGCATTAAAGCTAAAAGTATGTGCATAAAGCTCAAATATTTGTGCGGCAAAGTCAAATTATTGTGCGGCAAAGCCAAGTATTGTTGTTTTTTCTTCTGTAAAATTCTCCTCACGAACTAAGTCAATGACAGGCAGTCATCGGTGAAGTTCACAAATGAAGAAGTTGATGTATAGGCCAAAAAATATGGCCAACCCCAAAATTAGTGATGTCAAACGATATGTGTTTTTATCGTGACAAAACTGACGATAGATGAAAAATAGTAGGTGCTCTATGTTGATGCAACAGATAAGCTCAAACCAAGTATTAGAGACAGCGTATCACTGGTTATGCAAGGCCCGATCGGATTATTCATCCAATGATGACGTGTGGTCATTACGACAAGAGTGGGTTAGCGCCAAACTTGAGATACAGCATCGTTTGCGTGCTGGGGTGTATGAGTTTGAGCCATTGACAGAGTATCGTTTTTCTGGACAAACGGTGTCCATTTGGGCAGCCGCTGACGCGTTGGTATTAAAAGCCATGGCGTTGGTGTTGCAACAATATTGGCAACCGTTGTGGACATCACGGTGTTTTCATATTAAAGGGCATGGGGGAATTAACGCGGCAGTGAAGCAAACTTATGCTTTTTTACGGTCTACCCCGGAGGCGCATGTGATGAAGTCAGATATTCAACGGTATTATGCGAGTATGGATCATCATCAGTTGTATCAATTGTGTGAGCAGTATTTACCGCGCGATAAAGCAGTCATGCGTTTGATTTGGCAGTATTTAAAGCGAATTCATACGTATGGTGGAGAGTATCGTGAATATGACAGAGGCATTGTGTTGGGATGTCCTTTATCACCCTTAATGGGGGCATTGTATTTAAAGCCGTTGGATGATTTGGTGTTGTCGATGGATTTGTATTATGCCCGTTATATGGATGATTGGGTCATTTTAGCCCCAACGCGGTGGAAACTTCGGCGAGTGGTTAGCCAAATTAATCAAGTGTTGAGTTTGTTATCGGTTGAGAAACATCCGAATAAGACGTTTATTGGGCGAGGCGAGCGAGGTTTTGATTTTTTGGGTTATTTTCTAACTCCCAATTTTATAACGGTTTCGGACAGTGCGATTGAGCGTTGTATGAATCGTTTGGAGGTGTTGGAGGAGGAAGAGGAGTCGCCGGAGCGGGCTTATGTGAGGAAGGTTTATGTTTCAAAGTCGGTATCAGTTGTTCAGGAGTTAGTACAGTCAGATCAGTAATAGGGCGAGAATGAGTTGAAATGGCGAGTCGGCCAGTTTTCCGTTTCTAGAAGTACAGATAAAAAGAATATAAGAAAAGAAAAACGCCCAGGAAAGCCACCGAGACACATAACACATATACAACAGGAGTTAGTCAATATGAGCAAGAATGCAAGAAGTATGAAATTAATGTTAGTTCTAGTGATGGGCCTATCAGGAACCGTGGAAGCATTGGTGGTATTCCCCGAAAATGCAGATATATCGGGATATGTAAACCTGTATGCCTGCCAAGTAAAACCTGAAAATGGTGAAACGGCCAAGGTATGTCCAGGTGAGCTTAAAACCTATACTCAATTCACAAGCGGAATAACGACACTAAATCCCCACACAGATACAGGTACTACCTTCATCACGTTCCTAGGACATGGGAACTGTCAAGAGTATCAGTACTACGAATCAGAAAAAAGCCCAGAGCTTTCCAAGACAAGCAATCCGGTAGTTCTGGCGCAAGCGATCAAGACGTACACCAGGATAGGAGACAAGGTAACGAACCTAGTAATCAACATGCGCTCGTGTAATGCAGGAACCCCCAATACGACAGATAAGGACTCATTCATCGCTAAGCTTGCAACAGAACTCAAGAAAGTAGATGCCCAATACCCGGATTTCAACGCTTCAACAAAACCTATCAAGGTCAATGGAGGAGTAGGATTTACAGTAGCATGTATCCAGCAGCCAAAAACAGTCACTTATGCGGGCAAACCGACAGTAACTTGTACAAGCGAGGTACTTTCACCGCTATACATGAGAACATTAAGACCGATATGTGAAAAAAACGAAACAACCATCGGCTTCTTATTCGCAGTAGACACACAACAGAGACAAATATCAAAAGATATTCTAACAAACTGTAAGGCGAACGTAAGCAAAACAATTACAGTAAACCAGGATGTGCAAACAGCCCTATGTGTCGGCACAAACAAAGATGTACAGCTCGCATTTTACAGAGGGCTTCAAATCATAAGGAACACGAACATAAGTTCTAGCGAAAACGCTGAAATCTACAAATTGGATGTAAAACAAGCGCTGACAAAGATAGACACTGATATCCCGCAAGCAACAACAAGTGAGGAAAACTCTTGCCTGACCCCCGAAAAATCAACGGTCAATTCAACATCCCCTTGAGAAATATTAGGACTTGCGGGTCAAGATTTGTAACCTTGACCCGAACGTTTGGAGGAATTTAAAGTTGGATCAAAACGTTAGGGTGTAGGTTACAAACCTGCACCCGCAAATGAGTTAATGAAGAGGCCGTACCATAGAGGCAAGAAATTTCGAATAAAAGAACAGAACGAGAGAATCAAGAGGACAAGCCGATGAAAATTATAAACAACCAAGAAAAAACAACAAGAAGACGAGATATTGCAAGAGCGCAAGTGTTATTACTGATGACGTTGATGGTAAACCTAGGAGGAGAAACACAGGCATATGGGAAATTCGAACACCGGATTATCAAAAATGCGGCATTACTGGTACGGATCGGCAACAACACCCGGTTGTCCAGGCCATATAAGGTTGAGGGAAAAGACCTCTCAAAATTCGAGGCACCGGTGATGATAAACACGGAAACTGTAACGACCTTCGCGGTCCATCATATTGTCCCCAAAGTGAAGGTGATGAAACAATGTATGCAGATTTTAACTGGGATGAAAACAGATTTAATCGAACCCGCTACTATGTTACCAGACCATGTAATTGGGATCAACGAAAATATAAGGAAATTCATATATGCATATCAGTTGGCTATCCCTAAAAATAAGTTCAAGAATAATCGGTTATCCATGGTCAAAACCCTTATCCCGGATACAACCACACCCTCAGTCATGTATTACGAACAGGTTGGACAGGTGGACGTAATAAAGATTAAAGCTGGCGGAGATCTACCGACGTTTCGAAGCGAACTCGAAGACATGTGTGCGTGGTTACCAGGTAACTTGGTTATAGGCCCTCCAAACCGTCAGGCCGACCCGAAGGAGAAATTTGATGAAGCTGCGGCATTATGCAAATGGAGAAGAGAGGACTTAGCACATCCCGGTGTACCGCAGACAGGACAAGTGGTAAGTCAGCATTACACGAAGAAGCAGATGCTCGCAAGAGCACTGAGAACAATATGGATAAAGGAAGGCCTTTATGGAAAGGACGAAATCATCGAATGGATTGAACCATGGATGCCTGAAAGACCAAACGATCCGTGGGAACAGCTTATCCCCAAGGCCCCGATAGGGTTCGTGAATCTAATAAACCTAGCGTCGACGAAGATAACACAAGGATATGGTCACTCCCATTGCAATGACTATTGGACAGTGTCTGACAAGAAAGACTTAGTGAGGCTTCCAGATTTGCCGGATAAGTATGAAATGATAGCCAAGTAGGGTTTGCGCCGCGGTTTTATGCGGCGCGAACGCGGAGGAGGGATGAAGTAACTTCGTTTTGCGTGCGCACCAAAAAGACGGTGTACACCCTACTACTACGAGTTAAGCGTTAGGGAGAAAGGATAAAACATTCACAAGATTTGCGGGTCAAGGTTTGTAACCTTGACCCAAACGTTTGGAGGAATTTTAAGTTGGATCAAAATGTTAGGGTGCAGGTTACAAACCTGCACCCGCGAGTTCTTGGGAGGAGAAGGAGTAAAATCTGCACCACAAGAGAAAAGCAGTCCCATGACAAAGAACCGATTTTCACGAAGCTTGTGAAAAAGAAGTGCCCTCCTGTCCTATCTTCTCACACCAGTCCGCAAGCTGGCGTCAAGAAGCAAGACAACTAAAAAAGGCACTTTACATAAACAACACTACTACTTAAAGAGGTAATGAAACATGCAAGTCAACACAAAAATGAAACCCCTAGCCTTTTTAATCGCCTTTGCGAGCTTGGGTGCTACCACCTCGGCATTGGCAAACACCTACACCCTAGAGGTCGTTAATAATTCCACAAACGCTGCCTCCATTGCCGTGTACCAAACCGATCCTAATGTGGGTGTACGAGATGTGCAATCACTGGCTTGGTTTGCTGAATATGCCTATCCTGGTACGGCAGTCGCGTTCAAATGGGGGCTTGATTACGGGTTTGTCTGGGATAAAACAGGCGCATTATTGCCAGGGGTCGTATTTGAAGCTAACCAATTTACTCCCGCCGATTTGGAAGATAGCAACGAAATTACTCTTTCTTACGATAAAGATAATCTGGCATACCACTTTGAAAACCAAAGACGCAGTGATAGCGACAAAAGCGGTTCCTTAGTCATCACTGAAGACGAAACTGTCCCCCTCAAGGACGCATCTGTGGGCATTGCCATGTCTGGACGCGGTACCTTTGTGGTGCAAGCACAACCCAACATGAACCTGACTTTCAGTCCCCATCCAACCTACTGGGTAACATTTGGCGACTACGTTCCTGGTCAAGTTGTTGACGTGACGCAATCAACCGGTAAAGCTAAAGTGGAATTTCCACCTAACGTGTTTACGATGAAAGCGATACTAAACCAAGACAACACCTGGACTATCGAATCGGTTAAGTAAAAATATGAACCGCGTCACCGCGCTCTGCGTGGTGGTGCAAAACAGTCTTGCGGGTCAGGGTTTGTAACCAAAGGTATCTACACAAGTTGGTAACAACTGGTTTTATCCCCCCTCCTCACAGGAGGGGGTTAGGGGGTGGTGAAGAAACACTTATGGGCAATGGAATACAACAACTGGCAAGAAATTTACGCAATGTACCTACAGATGCCGAGCGTTTACTTTGGCAGCCTCTACGTAAACGGCAAATGCTGGGCTATAAGTTTCGCCGTCAACAAGTCTTTGAGCATTATATTGTTGATTTTGTTTGTATTGAAGCTAAGCTGATTATTGAGCTGGATGGTGGGCAACATGCAGAACAGCAACAAGCTGATGCCCAACGCACAGAATATTTAGAGAGATTTGGCTATCAAGTAATGCGTTTTTGGAATCACCAAGTATTTATGGAATTAGAGGCTGTAAAAGAAGCAATTGCCCAATATTTATTAAAGCAAAACTTGGTTTGAAATATTAAAGAATGCTGTTTTTATCACCACCCCCTAACCCCCTCCTGTGAGGAGGGGGGATAAAACCAGTTGTTACCAACTTGTGTAGATACCTCTGGTTTGTAACCTTGACCTGAACGTTCGGAGGAATTTTAAATTAGTTCAAAATGTTAGGGTGCAGGTTACAAACCTGTACCCGCGGATTGTAACATTCCACGTAGAACGTGAAAATTAAGCGCAGAGCATAGCAGCAAGCAGTAAAGAACAACAAAACAATCATAAAGGTAAGGATGAGGTACAAATACATCGAAGTTTAGATGCATGCTCATCTTCTAACCAACAGAGGAAAAAGCAGTATCGTGGCAAAGAGCCTATTTTCACGAAGGTGTGAAAATAAAAAGAAGTGCCCTCCTTGCCACGGCGAAACTGTCTCAACTACCTTCCTCACTCCAAAGCCGCAAGCTGGAGTGAAAAAGTGAAAAAGACAGCCACCACACAAAAAAGGCACTTCACATTTAAACTACTACTTAAAGAGGACATTGTAACATGCAATCCTATGTAAACACCAAAATGGCAGTCAAACCCCTTGCTTTCTTAATCGCTTTTGCCAGCTTGGGCGCTACCACGTCAGTGTTGGCAAACACCTACAGCCTGGAAGTTATTAATAATTCCTCTAACGCTGCCTCCATTGCTGTGTTCCAAACCGATCCTAATGTGGGTGTACGAGATGTGCAATCACTGGCTTGGTTTGCCGAATACGCCTATCCTGGGACAGGAGTCGAGTTCAAGTGGGGAATTGATTACGGTTTTGTCTGGGATAAAACAGGAGAATTAATTCCAGGGGTGGTATTTGATGCCAATCAATTTGTCCCCGCTGACTTAGAAGACAGTAATGAAATTACACTATCCTATGACTCAGAAAATCATGCCTATCACTTTGCAAGCCAAAGACGCAGCGATAGCGATATGAGTGGTTCCTTAGTCATCACTGAAGACGAAACCATCCCACTCAAAGAAGCCTCTGTGGGTGTTGCCATGTCTGGACGCGGTACATTTGTGGTGCAAGCACAACCCAACATGAACCTGACCTTCAGTCCTCATCCTACTTACTGGGTGACGTTTGGTAATTATGTCGAAGGTCAAGTCATGGACGTAACACAATCAACCAACAAAGCAAAAGTGGAATTTCCACCCAATGTGCTCTCTATGAAAGCCATATTAAATCAAGACAATACTTGGACCATCAAACCTGCTAAATAAGGTATTGCCAACTTTGTTGTGATGTTGTTATAGGGAAGCTTTCCCGCTCCTTATTCCTTCCTTTTGCTCGTCGAAGAGGGAATGAGGAGATTCAATCAATGACAACAAAACTTTAGCACAAATTTTATCGTTAAAACAATGCTAAATAGGAAACGAAAGAATGAAACGAATGAATAGCATTACCCTGGTGCTTGGGTTAATGACAGGTGGATATGCGCCTCATGGGCTAGCCGATGAATATTCTTTAATTGTTGAAAACCAATCTACCAACTCAGCCTCCATCAGTGTATATCAAACCTACCCCTCAGCTGGTATTTTTGAAGGACAACCCTTAGCTTGGTTATCCAAATATTCTCATCCAGGTACAAACGTTGCCTTTAAGTGGAAAGATGAATACAACTTTGTGTGGGGAGAATCTTATGTATTAGGCGACGTTGCTTTACAAGTGTCGCAAGTCATTCCGGCAGCCACGGAGGTTGGCCAGACAATCAGACTGAGCTACGACAAACGGCATGATGCCTATTATTTCCAACCATCAAGAGCGACGCTTCAAGCCGGCTCGCTGATCATTGAACAGGGAGGAGATATTCCTTTAAAACAAGCCTTTGTTGGCATTGGTATGGCGGGTAAAGCAACATTTACCGTCCCTGCTCAACCCAATATCACGCTTAACTTTAAGCCTCAACCTAAATATTGGTTAACATTTGGAAGGTATACGGAAGGTAAAGCCATTGATATGTCTCTTGTTACGAATCAAGTTGAAGTTAAATTTCCTGAAAATGTCCAGGTGATGAAAGCCACTTTAAATAAAGACAATAGTTGGACAGTCAAACCTGGATAAACACTTTTCTTCCCCTATTTTCTTTCAGTAAAATTAGATGGTCACTCTCTTGCCACCTTTCCTGCTTCGTAAATTAAAGCAACTTCTGACTCACTATTTTATGACGCTTAATGGTCAAATTTTCGGATTTTAGACCTGACAGGTAAATACCTGTCAGGTCTGCTTGCGTCCTAAAAAACAAAAATTTGACTGTGCTTGCCTATTTCATCACCCACGGTTGTGCTATAAAAACGTCTCATAAGTAGCTTCTACTCACTGAAATCATGAAAAACTAATTATTAATTGAACCAGAAATAATCCTATCTGCTTTACCAACACCAGGCGATTCAATTGAAATGGTGATGGTGGCAAATTCTGTTGGAGGATAAGTCACCCCTTTTTCGCTCACGTTGGGCGGATTACTGGACAAGGTAAATTGCACACCAAATGCGCCACGACCATTAGAATCAACAAAAGTGAACTCGGTCGTTCCGCCTAAAACGCCATTATTAGTCGATACACGAAATTTACTGTCTTTGACCAAAGCATTATTGTAGCGATCACCGATACTATTGACTGTAAATACTTGGGTGCCGCCATTGGGAATTGCAAAAGTTTCAGGGGTAACAGCAGGTGCAATCGTTTCTCCAGAAAATAATACTCGCATGGCTTTCCAAATGGTTAAATTATCGTCAAATTGCCCGTTTGGTTGATCAAATTGGCCATTTTTATTGGCATCAACATATAATTCATCTATATCCCAATCCCCATTATCATTGGCATCAATATAAGGTTCACTGAGGTCTTTGAAGTCTTCATTATTATCAAAACGCCCATTGCCATTAGCATCTACGAAACTTTCACTGCCAGTGGTATAAGCAACGATGGTCGTTAGGCCAGGATTGCCACATAAAGCTTCTGTCACCGTTGATTCAACGTATAAAAAGTTTGGCGAACATTGGAAACCGATTTGTGCAAATTGCGGTACTCCACCCAAATAAGGCGTTGTCGGTTCAGCGCTTTGTAAAATAGCCTTAGCTTGGCCTAAATTCGTGGTTGCAGTAAACGCTCCAGCAGCAACACTTTCTCCAATAAGTCCCCCTTCAGTAATGAAACTTACTGTCGTTCCGTCTGCCACCACATTGCCAAATCGGTCACCTACATAAGCGGTTATTTCATCTTGTAGACCAAATTTAACGCCACCTGCGATATTCAAAAATTCTGCGGCGAGAGATAAATGATCGTAGTCTGGCATCCCGCCAACCACGATAACACGCGCTAAAGTGCTGATTTCTCCCACTGTGGCAATGACATCAACGTTACCCGCCACACGACCACTTTTTAAAGTCACAGGTACCAATCCATTATTAGTTTTACCCACGGCGGTTTTGCCTAGATTGTCGCCAGTCGTAATCGCCTCACCGCCGCCTAACACTGTGTTACCTAAAGAGAATGAAACTAGCGTGCCATCATTGACAGCGTTGCCCAGATTATCTTTGACAGAAAATAAAATGGTTGCCGCTTGTTCAACACCACTGCCTTCAATGCCAATCACGGCGGGTTGAATACTGTCAACTTCAATAATGCCTGCTTCGTCACCTGGTTTGACAATAATTGAAACCCCGGTATTGGTGCCCGAACCTTCATTACCTATGAATGCGATGACTTCGGATAAACCAGCTTTAGTGCCAGCATTGAATATAACCTCCACAAAACCATTGCGGGTAAAGGCTGATTCTGTGACTCTGCCAATACCATTGGTCTTAAAATTTACGCGCGTACCATCATCTACCGGCATGTTTCGAGCGTCCAAAACGTTTGCACGAATAGACGCAGTACCATTGAGAGATAATATAATGGGTTCGGGTGGATTGGTTGTCAAAATAATTTTGCTTGGAACGCCTGCATCAATAAGTTCAAAATTGATTTCAGACCTGTCTGTCGATAAGCTTCCTGCACTGGCTTCAACAAAAGTTTTTTCAATCGCCACATTGGTTACATTGACTTCAGCTTGCCCAATTTCATTTGTTTTAGCTTTAAAAGGGTTTAATAACGCAGAGCCTCCTTGAGTACGAAAGTTTACATCAATACCAGGAATACCGACACCCGAGGCATCTCCAACAAAGGCAAGTAAAGTTGTCGCCACACTGCCTGTGGCAGAACCTTTAATTTGTTCTGGCATTAAATTAATGTTAGCGCCAAAATATAAAGGAATCGTTTGCACTGAGGTGCCTGCTTTGACTTCTACAATCACATTTTCACCCACACGATTACTGACCGTGATTTGAGCTTGTCCCTGATCATTGGTTGCGGCATTATTTTCAGAGAGTTGCGCACTGCCATTAACCGCAAATTGAAGCGGTTGGCCACTGACAGGTACACCCACACCATCTTTAATGGTTGCCGTAATCGTTGCTGATTGACTAAGTTTCAATACTTGCGTTGAAGTTTCTGCGCTCAAAGTTTTACCTTGACCAATATCCGTAAGGAATTTGACAGTGGCTGTTTGCTCCAATTGACCAGTACTTGCGCGAACAGTCACCGTGCCTCCGTCTTGTCCTAAATCTAATACATCAATACTCGCCGTACCATCTTGGGCTGTGCTGACCGTCGTTTCAGATAATGTTTCATTTTCAGCATTGATAAAGTTGAAATGCACAGCTTGTTGTCCTAATGGACTGTGGTAACCATCCATTAATAACGCTTTAAGCGCTGCTTTGCCGATAGCATTCGTTTCAGCAGGTAATAATTGTAATTTTGAACCAAAGTGGATGGGAAGGGTACGTGTAATGGGACCACTGGTAATAGTGATACTCACTGTTTCGGATTGTTCATTGGTAACCAAAAATGTTGCTTGTCCATTATTATCAGCTTGAGTAGACACATCAATTAATACACCAGCACCAGATATTGTTGTGTGAAATGGTGCATTAGGTAAAGGTTT
Organism: Thiotrichaceae bacterium; assembly: GCA_016745055.1. Taxonomy (GTDB): domain Bacteria; phylum Pseudomonadota; class Gammaproteobacteria; order Beggiatoales; family Beggiatoaceae; genus JADGDF01. The sequence goes on from JADGDF010000097.1 coordinate 11,830, forward strand.
TCCCTCAGTATCTGCTTGGAAAAAAGTGGCGGTGACAGCAGTTTGTGCACCAATAGGCAAAGTATTCGCTTGAGCAGATAAAAGGATGTCTTCAATTGGTGCAATAAAAGTAATTTGTGCTGGTTCACTTCGTTTTCCGCCAGCAATAGCGGTTACTTCAAAGGTTTCAGCTTTATCACTGACAATTTTGGTGAAAAAGCTGCCATTTTTATCGGTTTTACCTTTAAAGTCTTCAATAAATGCAGAGGTCGATGTACTTGCCAAACTCACTTCAATGTCTGCAAGGGGTACATTGGCTTGATCTCGGGCAACGACTGTTAATGTAACTTGATTGGACAAATCGCTACTGGCCAGTTGAAAATTGTCAGTTACAATCACTTTGACCAAAGCCACTCGTTCATCAACGGCTTGATCACCAAAGGTGAGTTGCACTGTTTCAGAATCTACCTGATTTGACCTAGCTACAACTTCAATGATTTCTGCGATAGTATTCGTCACTGTCGTTGTTACTATGCCTTGCTCATTTGTATTGCCCACTGCAATTTCAAAAATGGCTGTCGCAGAACTACTTCGAAATTCTACTGGCATGTTAGCCATGGGCAAATTGCTTGAATCTCGCACAACGGCTGTAATCGAAATGGCAGCTACCCCATCAGCGACTTGATTATTCTCTTGAACCACTAAAGTGACATTGCCCACTTGTGGTAGATTGTTGTCATTGGCTAAATCCCCTCCTCCGTCGCCACCTCCACCTAAACAACTAGCAAGCATAAAAAGAGAAATCATCGTGATGGTGAATCGCTGAAGTTGGGCCATTGCCAATATACCTTTAATTCGCGTTGTTATATCAATAATTAAGCAGGCGTTGAATCTAATACGTTTTCTCCTTCAAATTCAACAGTAAGCTCGTTATTTACTGCTTTAACAATGACATGTCCCCCTTTTTCCAATTTGCCAAACAAAATTTCTTCTGCCAGCAATTTTTTAATTTTGTCTTGGATAAGTCGGTTCATGGGACGTGCACCCATTTTTACATCATAACCTCGTTTAGCTAGCCAATTTCTTGCCGCTTCATTGACTTCAATAGTGACATTTTTTTCCTCAAGTTGGCCTTCCAATTCGATAATAAATTTGTCAACGACATGTGCGATAGTTTCTGAAGCCAAAGCTTCAAACTGTACTATTGCATCTAAACGATTACGAAATTCTGGTGAAAAACTTCGTTTAACTGCTTCCAACATGTCTGTTGAATGATCTTGGTTATTAAACCCAATAGAAGCACGACTTGCTTGTTCAGCACCTGCATTCGTGGTCATGACTAAAATGACATTACGAAAATCCACTTTGCGACCATTGGTATCAGTGAGAGAACCATGATCCATCACTTGTAACAACAAATTAAAGACATCTGGATGCGCTTTTTCAATTTCATCCAGTAATAATACCGCATGAGGGGATTTATTAATTTCTTCTGTCAGTAATCCACCTTGATCATAGCCCACATAACCTGGTGGGGCGCCAATTAAGCGAGAAACAGTATGTCTTTCCATGTATTCAGACATATCAAAACGTACGAGTTCGATGCCCATAATTCGCGCTAACTGGCGGGTGACTTCTGTTTTGCCCACGCCCGTTGGTCCTGCAAATAGAAAAGAGCCTATTGGTTTATCAGTATGACCAATGCCTGAACGTGACATTTTAATAGCGGTTGATAAGGTATTAATGGCTTCATCTTGACCATATACCACCATTTTTAAATCGCGTTCCAAGTTTCTAAGCACATCTTTGTCAGAGGTTGAAACATTTTTAGGAGGAATTCTAGCAATTTTAGCTACAATATTTTCAACTTCAGTCACACCAATATTTTTTTTGCGTTTACTGACAGGTTGCAAACGTTGTTTTGCACCTGCTTCATCAATAACATCAATGGCCTTATCAGGTAAATGGCGGTCATTGATATAACGCGAAGAGAGTTCAGCCGCCGCCTGAAGAGATTTTGGTGTGTAATGCACTTCATGATGTTCTTCAAAACGGGTTTTCAACCCATTCAAAATCTTGATAGTTTCATCCACAGAAGGTTCATTCACATCCACTTTTTGAAAACGACGGGCTAATGCGCGATCTTTCTCAAAAATACCTCGATATTCCTGGTAAGTCGTTGAACCAATACAGCGTAATTCACCTGTAGCCAGTGCAGGTTTAATTAAGTTAGAGGCGTCCATTGCTCCACCTGAAGCGGCACCAGCACCAATAATCGTATGGATTTCATCAATAAATAGAATAGAATTAGGTTCTTTGACAAGTTGGGTTAAAATAGTTTTGAGCCGCTTTTCAAAATCACCACGGTATTTTGTGCCAGCCAACAAAGCCCCCATATCTAAGGTATAAATCGTATTTTTTAGTAGGATAGAAGGAACAGTCTCATCAACTACGGCTTTGGCGAGTCCTTCAATAATAGCTGTTTTGCCAACACCCGCTTCTCCTATCAACAAAGGATTATTTTTACGCCGCCGACATAAAATTTGTAAAATACGCTCTACTTCTGATTGTCTTCCAATTAAGGGGTCAATTTTACCCAATAGTGCTTGTTCATTTAAATTAATCGTATAAGCTTCTAGGGGATTTTTAGCAGATTCAGTTTCTTCTGCTTGTTCTTCATCTAACTCTTCGTCAATGAAGTCTAAATTTTCATCGTCGATTTTAGAAATGCCATGCGAGATATAATTCACCACATCTAAGCGAGTCACATCTTGCTTATCTAATAAGTAAACAGCTTGCGACTCTCTTTCGCCGAAAATAGCGACTAAAACATTTGCCCCAGTCACTTCTTTTTTGCCTGAAGATTGCACATTAAACACCGCTCTTTGTAATACACGTTGAAAACCTAGCGTTGGCTGGGTATCTCTGGCATCTTTTTGAGGCAATTTGGGCGTATTTAATTCCAAAAAAGCATAGAGTTCTTTTTTTAGCACTTCTATATCTGCACCACAAGCTTGTAACACATCAATGGCAACTGAATTGTCCAACAAAGCTAAAAGTAAGTGTTCTACCGTCATAAATTCGTGACGTTTAGTGCGTGCTGATTGAAATGCAGTATTTAAGCTGTATTCTAGTTCTTGACTCAACATAGGTAAATAACCTCTTGTGATAAAGCGTTTACCATAAAATAAAGGCTAGCAGGATTGCTGCTCGCGTTAGTCACCTACTGATTTAAAAATATGGCTCACAGCTGTAATAAGCCCAATATGAGAGAATAATGCTGGCAAAAATTATCATCATGCTTTTTCCATAGCACATAGCAAAGGATGGTGATTTTCACGCGAATACTGGTTAACTTGAGTCACTTTTGTTTCAGCAATTTCTCGCGTGTAAGTACCACAAATGCCTTTGCCTTTTGTGTGCACTTCTAACATCACTTTGGTTGCTAATTCTATATTCATATTAAAAAAAGTTTCAAGCACATGGACAACAAAATCCATGGGTGTGTAATCATCATTTAAGATGACCACTTTGTAAAGTGGTGGTTTCTTCAGTTTTGGTTTGGATTCTTGAACTGCTAAATCATCTTCGTAGTCAGGTAAGTTTGCCATAGCAATAAATCAACTTCAAACAGGTTTTAATCGTTATAATCATTAGGATCGATTTTGTTATACTAATCATAAGTTTCCCAACGCCAAGTGTACTTTGTACATTATAGACTATCATGAATAATCCATGTTGTTTTTGGTATTAATTAGATTGGAAAGCTTTCGGTTTAAGTAAGGTTAACCCAACTTATGCACTGTATATCTCTTGGATAAAATTTATATGCCTAAACCCATAGATGGGGCTGATGGTACAAAACCCAACTTGAAGTGGCTATTTTTTTTGGTTTGACGTTGTTCAGCATATCCTGCTACGAATTGGCAAAGTTCAGGAAAAAATACCAAAAAGGCATCGTCAAGTTGTTGGTAGTTGTTTTCCAACTCTTCTATTGCGCTATGTAAGTGATTTTTCTTTTAATACGTTTGGAGATAAGACTAAAGGCTTTTTCAATGCCTTCAAATGTGTGATAACTACTTAAAACATCATTAGTTACTATATGTTTAGTTGCCAATTTCATGTTTTCTGGCATGTAAGCCTTAATATTGTTGCATCAGTTGATTATGACTGTATACTTTGCTGAAAACGGGCATGAGATTACCCACCATCCAATCAGGATTGGGTTGAGACAAAAATAAATGCGCTAGATAATTCATAATAATATGTGAACAAGCCCCTACCAAATTAGGTTTAGTCCAGCCTATAGGCTAGATTTATTATATTCACATTTAGGTACAGCGTCCAAAACAGAAACAACTATCAAATATAGATATTCATTCCATTTATACTTTCATATTTATAAACATACATGTGAACTAATAGATTGGGATTTTTGTCCAGGTTCAGAGCTACACAACAGATTGATATTTAGCATCTTTGCATCATCAATTGTGTAATAACTAGGTTATATATAGAAATCATCAAAAAAACCAATCATTCCTTGTAAAACATATGAACCAACAATGTCATCTATATAGCAAATTTGGTTGCCATTTTCATCCTTTCCACTTTCAGTTAAAATTTTCACAAAATCATCTCCTTTTAAATTTCCAGGAAATTCTTTAGGCGTAGTAATTCCATAATCTTCTCGACAAATGTGTTGCATTTTTGCAAATTGAGTATATGTAAACGTTGTAACACCATGGATTGATAAAAATTTCCGTAAAGATTTATCTATATCATAATTTTCTATGAAGATATCGTCAAAGTAGTCCGCCCAAATAGAGTCGTGGTGTGCTCCAACTACCTGTCCTGATTCCCAAAAAAGGTAATATTCATGTCCGCTTAATGTATGGGAGAATTGTATACCTGGAAAAAGTTTATCTTTAGGTATTTTATTATCTGAATAGTAGTGTTCAAAAAGTACTGCACCTTTATGGCTTTTAGCAAACCCCTCCATATATACTGGCCCTGTAATAATTTCAATATCTATTGTAGATTCGATATATTCTTTCGCAGATGGATGAATAGAAGCTATTTGGAAAATTTCACACATTGTAGAGTATAATTTATCAAAATTTTTAACTTTTTTGGCAATTTCAACAGAAGAGTTGTATCCCGTTAAAAATCAATCAATTAGCTAGATAAAAGTTCCATAGTCCGGCACATACTCCAATTATTTCATCATATAAATCAATAAGATGA
>JADGDF010000098.1 GCA_016745055.1 Thiotrichaceae bacterium
GTTTTGCCAGCGAAAAAACGTTCTGATTGGGATATCAAAACGCTCACCGGTTTCTTGGAAACTCAGATTGTACTTGTCTTTGGTGGCAAATACTTTTTCACGAAATTTAAGTGGGTTAGTCATCTATCTACTATCACATATTATTACGCATCAGCTATACCATATACACGAGACAACGACTTGCTCATTTTTGACCGCAACTATGCCAGCTATGTGCTGATTGCATTGTTAGCATCATTGGGTAGAAAATTTTTGATTCGTTGCTCATCTGCGTCTTTCTCTACAGCTCGGAAAATGCTCAAAGGTGAAGGCGCTAATGACCAAATTGTGATGTTGAAACCGCATCATACCAAATTGGAAGAAGTATGCTTTAACGATTTACCCAAAGAAATCAAAGTCCGTTTTGTTCGGGTTCGCTTGGAAACTGGCGAATATGAAGTATTAATCACTAATTTGTTCGACACGGAAACGGCCGAGGAGTTCAAAGCGATTTACCACATGCGTTGGGGTGTTGAAGGCTTTTACAAAATTCTTAAAAGCCGTCTAACCCTCGAAAACTTCACCGGTAAAACTACTGATACAGTCTACCAAGACTTTTACGCTGCCGTGTACTTAAGCGGTTTGGAAACCATTTTAACCGGGGATGTAAATGCCTCTTTATCGGAAAAAGACACCAAATATCTCCAACAAGTTAACCATGCCCTCGCTTTCAACGCTATTAAAAACAAAGCGTTTGAATTATTGGCCTCTGATTTAGACAGCCAAACGCTGATTGAACGTCTGGAACTTTTATTCACAAGAGCGCCAACCGTTTGTCGGAAAGAACGTAAAGTTCCTCGAAAAAAACGTTCTGCACGCCTGCGTCTCAACCATGTTAAGCGCAAGCAAAAATCATGCTTTTAACCTTAACTAAATGGCAGTGAGCTAGTGACTCCGGTTTCGCTTCTCCCTATCTTGCAGCGTTTGTTAAGTTTAACCACCAAGATTACATTTTCCTTGTTACAACGTAAGAACAGTGAAAACTCTGTTATAAACAAAGTTTCCAAACACCTAATTCCCTTGTAAAGTTTGAAAATGATAAATCAGCGTTAATTTTTACACTACCTAACCATAGACGTAGTCTGACAATGTTTCACAAACAAATTTAATTTGTTCTTCTACTAGGAAAACATGAAAGGGTAAACCTAATAAACTCTTTGCTAATATTTCCGTTACATATAAATATGGATTTTCGTGAGGAGAAATAGTAATGCTATCTGTAAATGCAGGATGTGAGGGTACTGGTGGACAATACCAGCGTCTGGTTTGAATATGTTTTTGTGTCAATTTTTCAACTAATGCTGTTATATCTTTGACATGATTGAGCTTAATTGGAAATATGGCAGGAATATGATTTTCTGGAATTTGTTGTAAACTAATATGTTCCCCCAACGGTTTTAAATGTTGACGATAAAGCTGCAAAATTTCTTGGCGTTGTTGTACAGCTTGCGGCCAATTATCCAACTGTGCTAGTCCTACCGACGCATGATATTCACTCAATTTCGCATTGGTACCACTTTGATACACCTGCATATTGTGGGCATAGCCAAAATTACTCAATCGCCGAATATTCTCAACTAAAGTTTCAGAAGTAGCCGCGATAAGTCCACCTTCTCCGCAGGCTAAAGGTTTGGTCGCATGAAAGCTAAAAGCAACCAAACAATGTTTGCCGATTGCCTGACAGCCAAAAGCGGCTGCTGCATCAATAATGACAGGAATACCTGTAGTTTCATAAAAGTCATCCCATTGATCTACGGGTTGAGGACACCCAAAACTGGCAACAGGAATCACGGCTTCAATTTGCTGCTTTTCCAGGACATGATAAGCAATTTCTGGCGTTAGTGACCAGGTGTCTGGATCGACATCCGTAAAAACAGGATGGAATCCCATTTGTTTAATGGCTGTAGCCGATGCGGGAAAAGTTAACGCAGGGGTTAATACACGGCTAGTGGATGGTAAGTTTAAAGCAGAAAGTGCGAGTTCTAAAGCGGCTGTGCCCGTACTGAGTGTTGTAACAAAAACTGTCTGTTCAGTATTCAATACGTTAGTTAATTTTTGTTCAAATAATTTTACAAGTGGTCCAAAATTACTGTACCACTTGCTCTGATCCATTTGTTTTAGCCAGGGTAATAACTGTTCAGCCGTCGGTAAATCGGGAATAAGTAGAGGAATCATGTTAAAACTGGAAGTAGAGGAATTCGCTGACATGCGTTAAGTTCAAAATGGCCAATGCTGCAATAATCCCCATGATAATTGCCCATCGACGGGTTGGTTGCCATTGTAACCACCGAGGTTGAATTGGCATCTGGGTGTAAGTTTGTAAAACTGGGGTGGTGGTGTGCATGAGTTGGTAAATATTGGGCATACCCCAAGCAATGAAGAACAAACAAGCTAATCCTATCCATTCACCTGTTTTAAATAAGGGCACTTCACCAAATTGAATGCCTATTTGTACTAATAATACACCAAAACTGCCCAAAATTGAGAAATAATAGTCAGGCAATACAATTAGATCAATATTTATCATGCCTTGATACATCACAATTGCGCCTTGCAAGCTTTCTGCTCGAAATAATACCCAGCCAATCACAACCGCTAAAAAAGTAACTAAAATTGCTATTGGCCGTAGCCAATAACTGAGTTTTATCATTCGTTGCCAAGAGTGATTCACAATTAAATAAAATCCGTGCAATATACCCCATAACACAAATGTCCACCCTGCCCCATGCCATAATCCACCTAAAAACATGGTGAAAAGTAAATTCATATAACGTCGTATGTGCCCATGATGATTGCCTCCCAGCTGAATATAAACATAATCGCGTAAAAAACGGGAAAGCGTCATGTGCCAACGCCGCCAGAATTCTATAATATTATGAGCTTTATAGGGAGAATAAAAGTTCATGGGTAAAATAATTCCAAACATTCTTGCCAAACCGACAGCCATATCTGAATAACCAGAAAAATCGAAGTATAATTGCATGGTATAAGCCAAAGCGCCGCCCCAGGCTTCTAAAAACGTGAGTGCGGTACCCTGTTCTGCGGCATCAAAGACTGGTGAGGCATAAACAGCAATTCCATCTGCTAACAAAACTTTCTTGAATAAGCCCACAAAAAATATCGTCAGGCCAATCGCTAAATTTTCCATGTGAAAATGGTAAAACTGGCGATTTTCAAATTGCGGTAGCATTTCTTTGTGTAAAACGATGGGACCTGCAATTAATTGTGGAAAGAAAGTTACAAATAAACAATAATGTAAAAATTGATAATGTTTGGTTTCACCGCGATAAGTATCAATTAAATAAGCAATTTGTTGGAAAGTGAAAAAGGAAATAGCAAGGGGTAAAAAGATAGTTTCTAGGTGATAATTGTTATTAAACAAAAAATTGATGTTATCTACAAAAAAATTAGCATATTTATAATAGCCTAATAAGGCTAAATTGACTGTGATGCCTAGAATTAGGGAAAATTTAGCATAAATTTTACGATTAATTAATTTGCCTAGGCCATAATTGCCCAAGACCGAACCAATAAGCAATATTAAGTACGATGGATTCCACCAAGCGTAAAAAAAGAAAGAAGCAGCAATTAACCATAGTAGCGCAACTTGGTGGTGACCTTTGTGACTAAAAACGTAAAAGCCAATAAGAATCGTTGGTAAAAAAAGGAAAATAAAAAGGTAGGAATTAAATAACATTGCAATATTTAGACAGCAGGCGAGAAGAAGCTGAAATTACCCCATAGCGTTGTAGCATCGAATTAAGTATGACACTCTGTTCCTGCGCAAGCAAGCCTCTAAGGATTTTCATCTAATCTATCAGTTTCTGTCACGGGTGCTTGCAAATCTGCCATTGCTTGTAACTCAGGCAAAGAAGGTAGTTCATCTAAACTTTTTAAATTAAAATAATCTAAAAATAGGCGAGTTGTTCCATATAAACCAGGCCGACCTGGACTATCGCGGTGGGCAAGTATCCGTACCCATCGATATTCTAATAAGGTTTTTATTATGGATGAGTTAACACTAATCCCTCTGATTTCCTCAATCTCACTTCGCGTAATGGGTTGTCGATAAGCAATAATAGCGACAGTTTCGAGTAAAGCACGAGAATGACGCGGTGATCTTTTTGACCATAAACTTTTAAGCCAAGGTGCTATTTCTTGCTTAACTTGAAAACGATATCCACTGGCTACTTCAACAAGTTCAATTCCTCTCTCTTGCTGATAATTTTCTTTTAGCTCTATTAAAACTTTCTTTAACATAGCGCGTGGTGGTTGGGTATTTTCAGAAAATAACGCAAGTAAATGCTCAACTGCTAGTGGTCTTTCTGCAGCAAACAAGGCGGCTTCTATAATTAGTTTGAGTTGTTTTGGATCGTGTGTATCCATAAAAAATAGTCATCATTTAAATCATATAAACCATTATTTTTTTGTTTTTATGTTATTTTTACGCAATAACTATACCACGCATTAAATGTTGTTAAAATACCTAACATTTTCACCACCTATCAAATTTTCAATGGTAGAATTTATTCATATACCCATCATTGCTAAAATTTTATTATTTTAAACCTCTATATTAAAGGTTATTCACTTGAATAAACAACTAAAGCACCATACTAAAAAGACCTAATAGTAAAAAGTTTCCCAAGATTTTTTTAAATAGCAAAATTCTGAGCAGGTAAAATGTTTAATCTAAGTAATTTATCAACCAAAATTATTTCAATGTCCTTATTGCTGGCCTTATTTCCATTAGTGATTGTTTACTTTGTTGCTTCTTCTTTATTCACAGATGCTTTAATTACTAACATTCAACAAAATTTAACCGCCCAAGCCATGCAAGCCGGTTATAGTATTGATCAATTTTTCTATCAACGAATTCGTGATATAAAAATGTTGTCTCAAGCTGATTTACTTGAAGAAAATGATGCAGATAAAATTAATCAATATTTGGAAGAAATTCAAATAGAAAATTATTTATTATCTGATATTTATGTTATCTTGCCTTCAGGTATGTTTATCTCAGCGGCAAGAGATAAACATAAAATTGCCTCAAATATCCAACAGTCAATGTTGCCAAAAATTAACCAATTATTCACTGAAGCCTTAAACTCAAATCAAGGTAATGTCTTGGTCAGTGAGGCAATTGAGTTTCACGATGGTCTTAAAGTGATACTCATGACACCCATTACCGATGATTCTAATGTCAATGTCATTAAAATATTAATGATTGAATTAGACTTAAAAGAAGTAGAAAAAATTGTCGCTAACTTTGCAAACAGTATTATTGGAGAGAAATCAGTTTATATTGTGGATAACGATGGCTTAGTTGTTGTTACGCCAGATAAAGGTTCAAAATTACTTAGCCCTTTTAAAGATTTACAAGTGAACCCTAATTTATTGGATTCATTCAGTAATCAAAGTGAGAATGGTAGCGCTATTTATATTGATATTGCAAATGATAAAGTTGTCGCTGGATTTGCAGATATGGCAGAATTTGGGATTAATCAAGCACTAGACTGGAGTATTATTGGCTTAGCGCCGATTAAACAAATTGCAGCCCCAGTTTATTCGTTGCGCCATTTTTTAATATTGCTGGTACTTTCCCTCTCTTTAATTACAGCAATTGCTGCAATTCTGGTGGGACGCAGTATTTCCAAGCCTATTTTAAAAAGTGTTAAAGTCATTACTGATATTTCCAACGGTCGTTTGGATTCAGAAATTGAATTGACGAGTAAAGGAGAAATTGGTCAATTATCTGATTCTATTGGTAAAATGCAAAAAAATATTCGTGATACTGCCAATACTGCGGAAAATATAGCAGAAGGTAATTTTAATATTAATATTAATGTTTTATCTGAACATGACATATTGGGTAAATCCTTGTCTTCTATGGTGCATAAATTACGAAAAATGCGGGCTGAACAGGCACAGCAAGATTGGCTTAAAACAGGCTTAAATGATTTAAATGAAAAAGTCAGTGGTGAGCAAAATTTGGTAACTTTGGGTGAAAACGTCATTAATTTCCTGACCCCTTATTTAGATGCTCAAGTTGGCGCATTTTATCTGTATGTGGATAAACAGCAGGAAGATAAAAATAGCTATTTGAAAATGGTGGCTTCCCATGCTTATGTTTGGCGCAAACAGGTGAATAACAAAATATTCTTAAGCGAAGGATTAGTTGGACAAGCCGCGTTTGAACGTAAACCAATTGTGTTGTCTAATATGACCTCTGATTATATTTATGTGAGTTCTGGATTGGGTGAAACGGCTGCAACCTCTATTTTAGTTGCCCCGTTTATGTATGAAGATCAGTTAAAAGGTGTGGTTGAATTTGCAACGTTGAATGAGTTTAGCCAATTACATTTAGATTTTTTGACTCAAGTAATGTCTGCCTTAGGCATTGCAGTGAATATGGCTGACTCTCGTACTAAAATGCGAACCTTATTAGAAGGTAGTCAAGAACAAACTCGTAAATTGGAAGAACAGTCAGAAAAAATGTTAGCGCAACAGCAAGAGTTACAACGTGCAAACGAAGAACTACAATCTCAATCTGAAGAATTACAAACTCAACAGGAAGAGTTACGTGAATCTAATGAGCAATTAGAATCACGGACATCTGATTTGGAACAACAGAAAAATGAAATTCGTCAGAAAAATGAGGTGCTTAAAGTTACCCAAAGTGAAATTGAAAAGAAAGCCCATGAATTAGAAGTGTCAGGTAAATATAAGTCAGAGTTTTTGGCCAACATGTCGCATGAGTTACGCACTCCATTGAATGCTATTATGATTTTGTCCCAAATTTTGGCTGAAAATGAAACAGGCAACTTGACAGAAGAACAAGCAGATTACATGCGCACTATTTATAGCGCGGGCACCGATTTACTGACATTAATTAATGAAATTTTAGACTTATCTAAAGTTGAATCAGGGAAGGTTGAAATTCTCCCAGAAAATTTTTCATTGCATGAATTGATAACTAAGTCTGTTGACAATAAATTTAGAGCCTTAGCCACTAAAAAATCAATTACTTTTGATATTGAAATAAAGGATTGTGTACCTAAAACTATTTATTCTGGCGAATTACGCGTCAAACAAATATTAAATAATTTATTGTCCAATGCACTTAAATTTACTCATCAAGGAGGAATTAAGCTCCATCTTGATTATCAAACTACGGATTATTTTAAAGATGAAAAGTCTTATATTACCATTCAAGTTACTGATACAGGCATTGGAATTCCAAAAGATAAACATCAGGTTATTTTTGAAGCATTTCAACAAGCAGATGGTTCAACCAGTCGCAAATATGGAGGTACAGGATTGGGCCTGTCTATTTCACGTCAGTTAGCGCGTTTATTGGGTGGTGATATCACCGTTAAAAGTCAAGATGGTCAAGGAAGTACATTTACTTTTTATTTACCTTCTATGCTACCTGACACGCCTATTATCAATGAATCACAAATGCCATTAACACCAGACCAGAAATTAGACGATGAAACTCAAGTCCAGCATCTAAAAATTAAACAAGATTTGCTCATTGATAAAAAAGTGTTGTTAGTTGACGATGATGTGCGTAATACTTTTGCGTTAACTACTTTTCTACAACGTAAAAATATGCAGCCTCATGTGGCCCACGATGGTGTGGAAGCGTTGAATTTATTGAAAGAACATCCCGACATACATATTGTACTAATGGATATTATGATGCCAGAAATGGATGGTTATGAGGCAATGCAACAGATACGTAGAATGGCACACTTCAAAGATTTGCCTATTATTGCTTTAACCGCTAAAGCTATGAAAGAAGACAAGAAAAAGTGTATTGATGCTGGTGCCAGTGATTATCTCACCAAACCCATTGATATGGATAAATTATTATCGGTAATGCAAGTTTGGCTGTATAGATAATGGAGAACGCAGTCTTTCGCGGAAGGTGGTAGCTTGTTTCTAAGGAATTTCCTTGCTCCCAAGCTGGAGCTTGGTGACGAGAAATTAATTTTACAGGAACAGATTTGTAACCAACCTCCAAATGGAGTTATAAACCCCTTTTGGCTCCAAGCTCGGCAAATTTTGAAAGGCTGCTAGACTTTTACTATTCACGTAAACTTAATATTGTCGCGTATTGACAATTTACCGTATGGTGAGAAGTCAATACAGCCATACCACCTTGATGGGCATGTTCGTCTAATAAATTTTCTACCATTTTAATCGCAGTTTTATCTAAGGCAGTAAATGGTTCATCAAGAATCCAAAGTTGGGTATTACTCACTAATAGTCGTGCTAAAGCCACTCGCCGTTGTTGTCCTGCCGATAAAGTACGGGTAAATACATCTTCAAAGCCATATAAGCCCACTTTTTCTAACACTTCATCAAGAGAATAGGTGTCATCGCGACTATTGCTTAAGGTTTTGGCAATGGCTAAATTTTCTAAAGGCGTTAATTCGGCTTTAATACCTGGCGTGTGCCCAACATAAGCTAACGTTGAATAATAAGTTTCGCGTATGGTTTGAATATCTTCATCATTCCAACATACACTACCTTCTGTGGGTAAACTTAAACCGCATAAAATACGTAGTAAACTAGTTTTTCCACTGCCATTGGGACCTTCTATTTGTAATAATTGTCCAGTGGGTAAGGTAAAATTGAGATCATCAAATAAAACGCGGTCATCACGAATGCATTGCAGATGTTTAACCGTTAAACGATTGGCATAAATTGGTGACATAAAAGGCTTAAAGTATGAGAAATTTGATTTGACGCAAATTTCTTGCAGAAACTTAAATAGTGAAAGTAAACATGCGGGAACGTGGTGGGCGATACTGGATTTGAACCAGTGACCCCTGCCGTGTGAAGGCAGTGCTCTCCCCCTGAGCTAATCGCCCTAAAACCTAGTACTTTTTAATTTTAGAATGTTCTGCTTATTTAGTCAATTCATAAATTTCTTTAAACCATAATAGATTAACCACAAATATTACATACTAAACTTTGATAATAATGCAAAATAGTAGGAATGCGTTAAAATATCAGCTTAACTATTAAAATAATTTTTCGTTACTACTATGAATACAAAAGAAATTTCTAATATTGAAACCGTCCTTGCCAAAGCTGATCAGCTTTATACAGAAAAACAACTATCACAAGCATTAGATGAAATGGCAGACGCTATCCATCAACAATTGCATCAAAAATATCCCTTGTGTCTTTCTGTTATGTTAGGTGGCTTGATACCAGCTGGACAATTATTACCTCGTTTAACTTTTCCCCTAGAAATAGATTATATTCATGCTACTCGTTATCGAGGTGAAACAACTGGCAGGGAATTGCAATGGGTACGTTATCCTCAGCAAAGTTTAGCAGGGAGAAATGTACTCATTATTGACGATATTTTAGATGAAGGTTTAACTTTAAAAGCGCTGGTTGAATATTGTCAGCAACAAGAGGCTCAAAAAGTGTTTACGGCTGTCTTGGTGGAAAAACAACTTGAACAGCGTCCTGGTTTGCAACAAGCAGATTTTACAGGTGTTTATGTGCCTGACCGTTACGTATTTGGTTATGGCATGGACTATCAAGGGCAATTACGTTATGCCCCAGGCATCTACGCGGTACATGGACTATGACTGATTTAGCAATTATTGGTGGCACGGGCTTAACTAATCTTGAAGGGATAGAAATTACCCATCGACAAATGATGTACACGCCTTATGGCGAGCCTTCAGCACCCGTTACTCACGGAAATTATGGCGGAAAATCCATTATTTTTTTGCCCCGCCATGGTGCTAGACATACGATTCCACCCCATAAAATTAATTATCGCGCAAATATTTGGGCGTTAAAAGAACTTGGTGTCACAAATGTACTGGCCATTGCCGCCGTGGGTGGCATTAATCCTCAAATGAAAGATAAAGAATTAGTTATTCCACATCAGCTCATTGATTATACGTGGTCAAGAGAACATACCTTTTTTTCAGAAGGGCTTTCTCATGTGACGCATATTGATTTTACGGAACCTTATTGCCCCGAACTGCGAGATTTGATCTTAGATGCAGCTAAACAATTGCCTTTTAAAATTCACCAACAAGGAGTTTATGGCGCTACGCAAGGGCCACGTTTGGAAACGGCTGCTGAAATTAATCGCATGGAAAAAGAAGGTTGTGATATTGTGGGCATGACGGGTATGCCTGAAGCAGCTTTGGCTCGAGAGTTAGAGTTGTGTTATGCCACCTGTGCGATTGTAGTTAATCCGGCTGCAGGTAAAAATACAAACCCAATTACAATGTCAGAGATTGAAAAAAATTTGGCAGAAGGCGTTCACCAAGTCCGAGATTTGTTAAATCAAATATTATTAAAATTAGCCTAATATTATATAGTATTATCATTAAAGAACAACCGTTTAATAAGACTCAAAAATAAAACCTGGCAGGTCGTAAAAACTCGCCAGATTTGAAAGTACCTAAAATCGATGACACGCTCGCGTGACACAAATAGGGGAAGAAATTCTCTAAAACTCGTTTACCTAAAAATGTAGGATTCCGTCAAATTACACAGTAGGAAGCATAGAATGAAATACTATTTAACTCTATTTATAGTGTGGGTTATATTTTACATTCCTCAAATACAAGCGCATGAATTTTCAGGATTTGTCGCGGGAGAATTACGCTACTTTCCAAAATCCCCCCTTTATGTAGACCAATTTTCCGACGCAGATTTTTCGCTTTCATTGCAGCCAGAATATTCTCACACTTGGGATGGTGGGTATCAAACTTTTGTATTTGTTCCTTTTGCCCGAGTTGACCAACAAGATGAAGAGCGTACCCATTTTGATATTCGAGAATTAACTTGGGTAAAAGCCACACGAGACTGGGAATTGCGTTTAGGAGTGCGTAAAGTATTTTGGGGTGTGACAGAATCACAACATTTGGTTGATATTATTAATCAAGCTGATTTGATTGAGAACGCAGATGGAGAAGATAAACTGGGCCAACCCATGGCAAATATTGCTCTAATTCAGGATTGGGGTACTTTAGACTTATTTTTGCTCCCTTACTTTCGAGAAAGAACTTTTCCAGGTAAGGAAGGCAGACTTTATCCTGGGTTGCCCATTGATACTGA
Organism: Thiotrichaceae bacterium; assembly: GCA_016745055.1. Lineage (GTDB taxonomy): Bacteria > Pseudomonadota > Gammaproteobacteria > Beggiatoales > Beggiatoaceae > JADGDF01. The sequence continues at coordinate 11,149 of JADGDF010000098.1, forward strand.
TAATCCACAATACCAATCTGGTGCCAAGGAAAAGCATATGGATTGGGCAATTCGTTGGTCGCGTCCCATTGGCGATTGGGATATTGGCGTTTCCCATTTTTCAGGTACAGGACGTGAACCTGATTTATTATCGACCACCAATCAAGCAGATCAGTCAGTTTTGATCCCGTATTACAAGCAAATTCATCAAACAGGACTTGATGTCCAAATGACGCAGGAAGAGTGGTTATGGAAAGCAGAGCTGATTTCCCGCAAAATGCCAGAAGATCGTTTTACAGCGTTCACGGGTGGGTTTGAATATACTTTTGTGGGTGTATTTGACTCGGATGCCGATATTGGAGCAATTGGAGAATATTTGCACGATGATCGAGGTAAAAATGCAACCACACCTTTTGATAACGATTTAATGGTGGGTTTACGTTTAGCTTTAAATGATGTGCAAAGTACAGAATTATTGGTAGGTGTTATCATGGATTTAGATAATCAAGGCCAGTTTTATAATGTTGAAGCCAGTCGACGTTTAGGTGACAATTGGAAATTAAGCTTAGAAGCCAGAGCTTATGCAAATTTAGACGACACAGAAATTATTTACCCACTTCGCAATGATGGTTATATTCAGCTAGAATTAGCTTGGTATTTTTGAGTTTGACATTACGTTTACAATAAATCACATTAGCCATTCATAAATTTAGGATTTATTTTGTAATATTAAGTGGTAGTAACCTGGCAGGTCTTGAAGACCTACCAGGTTTTTATGAAAAACATCACTACCAATGCAAGGTTACTAGATTTTTTACTTCTTTTTCCGCCATATCCAAGGCGTTTGATGTAAACCAGGCTGTGCCCAAATGCCAAGACTCGCCTGTTTAGCTTTGGATTCTGCCACTTTGTATTCAGGACGACGACAATATTGTTCATAAACGGCAGCTTGACCTGCTTCAACCTGGGCTAAATTTAAATTGACCTCTTGGTTATAAACAATACCCACAGTTCTACCATATCGGTCAGTATCAATTTCTTCTAACCTTACTTTTTCTCCTACAATAGAACGTAAGTAATCCCTTGATTTTTGTCCCCAAGGTTTTTGCCGCATTTCTGGTGTATCAATGCAGTACATTCTAACCCTGGTTTTTTCTGTTTTTCCTGGACATTGCAATGTCACAGTATCGCCATCATACACTTTAGTTACTTGGCATTCAGCACTATTGATAGTTGGCGTTGATGTATCTGGAAATTTTGTATCGCATTGCCACCAAAGAAAAAGGGTTAACGCTGCTACCACTAAAACACTTAACCACAGAGGGTATTTTTTAGTAGACAAATATTTAACTGTATCTAACAAAAAAATAACTTGTTTTCTACGCATGTTTCACGTCCTGGTTGATACTAATAATGACTAAAAAATTATAATTGAGTTGTATTATTCAGAGGCTTTTATTTATTTACCTCAGTTTTTGCTCTCAGACTAAACAGGGTTGTAACCTTATTCATAACATTTGGGAATAGGCTAGTACTCTGCCAAAATTGTTTTGTAGGGTGCGTCTTACGCACCAGACGTTTTTCTGTGCGTAAGACGCACCCTACCATACCCATTAATACCACCTTAGCAAAGTACTAGAAACCTACGACAGCTTTTCTTATTCTCTAAATTTTTAACTAACCCTCCACCTTTTATAACTTACAAGATAATAAGTGATAAAATATTAATTTTAAATAGATATTTAGAGATATTCGATGTTGCCAAAAAAAATTAATTTAGACCTAACTCAACCCATTTATCATGGCTCAGTCCAAAACTTATATGCTGTGCCAGAACATTCTGACTTAGCAATTAGTGAGACAACGAGTGGGGGGTCTGTATTTGATGTGGGTACCATTTTTAATATAGCGGGCAATGATACTGCCCGTGCTGCGTTTAGACATTACGCTTTTCAAAAACTGGGCACCCCACAATCCTGGCAAGCACTGAACAACCTGCCACTTGCAGACGCATTACGCCAACAATTAACCCAATTCCAACAAACAGGTGCAGCGACACATCACGTTGGTATGATTGATCCTCAAGGCCAAGTGTTTTCAGATACCTTGCCTGAAATACTGAATAACCTGACGTTGATTCAAAAATATACAGTACTAAAACCTCAATTACAAAAGTATTTACTGGGCCATTTTTATGATTATGCACCTTATCATCACCAAGATAATTTTGTGATTCCACTGGAATATATTGTCCGTTTTGGGGTCACAAGTGGGTCTTCGATTTTAAGAAAATATGAAAACTTGGATGTAGCACAAAAAGAAAACTATTTACAAGAATTAGGTTTATCGCATCCAATTAAAGCTTGGCAAGCTTTTGACACCCCAATTGTTGATTTCACCACTAAATATGAGCCAGAAGACCGGGCTTTATCTCCACAAGAAGCAGCGGCTATTACTGGCATTCCTGGCGAACAATTTATTCGTTCAATTCATACTGCTTTACTCGGTGCCTATTTATTGCAACATATTTTTAACCAGATGGGTTTATTTTTATGGGATTTAAAATGGGAAATTGCCAAAAAAGGTGACCAATTAGTATTTGTAGATACCATTGACACTGATTCTGTACGAGTCACTGTAAATGTGACGCGGAACAATTACAGCTATTTTGTGCATTTTAACAAACAAGCCATGCGAGATTATTATAAATTAATGCATGCTGATTGGTATGCAGGGATTAATCAGGCAAAAAAAATGGCGGCTCAAACGGCTCAACCCTTTACTGAAGTGCTACAAACAGGTCAACAAAAAGGCGAATATCCACCGACACCAGAAGTTGATCCGCAATTTTTAGCCATTCAACAACAAAAATTCGCTTTAATTCAAGCCTTTATTCAACAAAAAACTAATGATTTTAAAGCGATGACCACAGACATTGCCACTCAAGAAGTTGTCTATTACTTAAGCACCCCTCAATCTGAAGTATATACACAGCTCAATGCAGTGGAGGTTTAGCATGGATGAATGGATATTTCAGATATTACAGCACGAAATCGAAATTCGCTTAAGTTGCTTTTTCGGAATTTTTGCTCTCATGGCCATGTGGGAAATTGTTGCGCCAAAACGTGTATTAACGGCAAAAAAATCTCTGCGTTGGTTAAATAATATCGGATTGGTATTTTTTAACACAATGTTGCTACGTTTTATATTTCCGGTTGCTGCGGTTAGCTTTGCCTTCTTTGTCGAACAACATCAATTGGGTTTGCTACATTACTTAGGTTTACCTAATACATTGGCTATTTTATTCGCTGTGATTTTTTTGGATTTTGGCATTTACTTACAACATGTCATGTTTCACGCTTTGCCGCTGTTATGGCAATTGCATCGTATGCATCATGCCGATACAGATTTAGATGTCACTAGTGGTGCCCGTTTTCATCCTATTGAAATTATTCTATCTATGTTAATCAAATTTGGATTTATCTTAGTGCTGGGAGCACCTGCGTTAGCCGTTTTACTGTTTGAAGTAATTTTAAACGCGATGGCCATGTTTAATCATAGTAACATTCGATTACCACATGTCTTAGATAATTATTTACGTTGGTTTATTATCACACCGGACATGCATCGTGTACACCATTCCAGCATGGCTAACGAAACAGATAGCAACTTTGGATTCAACCTTGCCTGGTGGGATCGACTCTTTGGGACCTATTTAGCACAACCAAAATTAGGTCACCAACATATGCAAATTGGCTTAACCGAGTTTCGAGAAAGTAAATTTTTGACTTTACCATGGCTGCTAATTTTACCTGTGTTAGGAAAAATCTCACGAAAAAAATAACTTTCATATTCTGAACGTCACAAAACTTTTTGAGTTTTGTGATGATAGATTTTTTCACCCAAAGGTTAAGTTTTTTTATCCTAAGGAACAGGAACTCAATAAAACTAGAAACAAGACCTGGCAGGTTTTGAAAACCTGCCAGGTCTGATTGAAAGCGATGGAAGTTATTTAATTCCCATTCCTAAGGAGGGGAGAAACCTTCACGTAACTGAGGAAGGAAAACGCTTCATCGCAGGGGGAGAAAGTTTTATTCCCCTCCTTGGGAAGGAGAGGTTAGGGGTGGTTGGAAATCATTTTGCGTAACCTCAGTTTATATAATAAAACTTATAATAAAAATTAAAACATTTAACTTTTATTTATGAAATATTCCAGTTATAGTAACTACTGTAGGATTTAACCTACTATTTTCATTTAATGAGGGAGACTCTTCATGGCATTAGACCAATCTTCACGCTATTCTGATTTAAGCTTGAAAGAAGAAGATTTAATTACAGGTGGTAAACACATTTTATGTGCTTACAAAATGAAACAAAAATCTGGTTATGGTTATCTAGAAGCTGCGACTCACTTTGCTGCAGAATCTTCTACGGGTACCAACGTAGAAGTCTCTACCACAGATGATTTCACCAAAGGTGTTGACGCATTGGTTTATCATATTGATGAAGCCACTGAAGAAATGCGCATCGCTTACCCTATTGACTTATTTGACCGCAATATTACTGACGGTCGTATGATGATTGTGTCTTTCTTGACCTTAACCATTGGTAACAACCAAGGTATGGGCGATATTGAACACGCAAAAATGTATGACTTCTTCATGCCACCTCGCGCCATCCAATTATTTGATGGCCCATCTGTTGACATCAGCGACTTGTGGCGTATTTTAGGCCGTCCAATCGTTGACGGTGGTTATATCGCAGGTACCATTATTAAACCTAAATTAGGTTTACGCCCTGAACCTTTTGCAAAAGCGGCTTACCAATTCTGGTTAGGCGGCGACTTTATTAAGAATGACGAACCTCAAGGCAACCAAGTATTCTGCCCAGCGAAAAAAGTTTACCCATTGGTTTACGATTCAATGAAACGCGCAATGGACGAAACCGGCGAAGCAAAAATCTTCTCCGCTAACATTTCCGCAGATGACCATGCAGAAATGATTGCACGTGGCGAATTTATCCTCGAAACTTTTGGCCCTGACGCTGACAAAGTTGCATTTCTCGTTGATGGTTACGTGGGTGGTCCTGGTATGGTCACTACTGCGCGTCGTTACTTTGCTGGCCAATACTTACATTACCATCGTGCTGGTCATGGTGCGGTCACTTCTCCTTCTGCCAAACGCGGTTATACGGCTTATGTTTTGGCTAAAATGTCTCGTTTACAAGGCGCTTCTGGTATCCATGTCGGAACCATGGGTTACGGTAAAATGGAAGGTGGTAAAGACGATCGTGAGATTGCTTATATTATCGAACGTGATGAATATCAAGGGCCTGCTTACAATCAAAAATGGTTCGGCATGAAGCCCACCACGCCAATTATTTCTGGTGGTATGAATGCATTACGCTTACCTGGCTTCTTTGAAAACTTAGGCCATGGTAACGTGATTAACACCGCAGGTGGTGGTGCTTACGGTCACATTGACAGTCCAAAAGCAGGTGCAATTTCTCTACGTCAAGCTTATGAATGTTGGAAAGCAGGCGCAGATCCAATTGAATGGGCGAAAGAGCACAAAGAATTTGCCCGTGCCTTTGAATCATTCCCACTTGATGCAGACCAAATCTTTCCTAACTGGCGTGATAAATTAGGCGTCCATAAGTAAAGCAATAAAGTTTACTTTTTTATGAGAGGCGAACCTTAGGGTTCGCCTTTTTATTATAATTTACTGAATCAAGAGGAAGCTCATTTTTTATTAATATACTTATTGAATATACTTATTGCGAAATAAGGTATTGAAAAAATGGGGAGAAAAGTTAAACTAGTGGTTATAGGAACTAAACAAGTCCATAAGAAAGCAATATGAATTACGAA
>JADGDF010000099.1 GCA_016745055.1 Thiotrichaceae bacterium
TCATACATAGTTGTTCTTCATAACTTAGCTTAGGTATGCTGCCCAATTTGGTTCGAGGTCTAATTATATTCACCATCTCTTCAAATAATTCTTTATTTATCCCTAAATAGCGTTTAAACCTTTCATTTGATAAAACTTTCAGTTTTTCGTAGTTCCTCTATTTCATTAGAGACTTGTTTAGTTCCTATAACCACTAGTTTAACTTTTCTCCCTATTGTTTCAATACCTTATTTCGCAATAAGTCTATTAGACATAATAAAAAAGTTTGAGGAGATGTGAGAACTATGCTATGGATTGTTGGTGGCCTGCTAATACCAGTTCATTACCCAATATTAAAGATAATGAAACTAGGATAAACATCTGAGCAGCCACGCAAACATAGGGAGCTACTCATTAGCAAGCTATTAATAAGGGTGTAACGTTAGATTTTTAAGTTTGATAAACAATTATGTATACAACTGTTGACGAATAGCTGTTTCTAAGGTTACTTTTTCATCTGTGGATTGAAAACGCACATAATGGAGCTTTGGACGTCTTTTTTCCAAAAAATCCATACCTTGACAAGGGTTGGTTTTTGCTAGTACAACTAAGGCTCCTCGTTGAGGACGAACTTCACAAGCTTGTTCAATGGCTTCAATGTCATGTCCATTAACTTCTTCAACATGCATACCAAAAGCTCGCAGTTTGGCGGCAATATCCCCTAATTGCAAGACGTTTTCCATAGCGCCATCACATTGCTGTTCGTTGACATCCACAATAACTGCTAAATTATTGAGATTATAGTGATGAATAATTTCTAAACTTTCCCAAGTTTGACCTTCTTGTAATTCTCCATCAGATAAAAAAACCCACACGCGACCAGGTTCTTTTTTCAATTTTCTCGCCAACGCAATGCCTGAGGCCATTCCCAAGCCTTGGGCCAATGAGCCTGTGGTACCTTCCATGCCGGGGGAATGTTCAGCACCAATCATTTCAACGCTACTGCCATCTTGATTAAACAACGCTAAACCTTCTGGCGACATTCTTTCAACTTCAATTAATGCTGCATAAATTACTAATGCATAATGTGCTGGGCTGATAAAAAAACGATCCAAATCAGGTCGCTTTTCTCCATGATAATCTGAGCCGGTAAAAGCATTTGGGTTATGGGTACCTGGAGGGCCTGCAAAAGGCAGTGGAATTGCAGGAGCAATACTGGGTCCCAGATTCAAAGTTTTTACATACAATGTTGCAAGAAAATCTGCCGAAGAACAGGCTTGGCTTAAATAGCCCCCGTTATTTTTAATTGTATGTTCAAATACTTGACGTCGAATACCCAACGCAACTTGTTTAACTCTCTCTTGCCACATAATTTTACTTGTTTTGGATAAGTGTGCTTGTTAGATTAATTTTTTGTATTTTACCGGTTAATCTGATATTAGCTTGCCCATCATGGAAACTGTTGGCCTATTTTATTTTTAAAAGGTATCATCTGAAAAGATGATATTTCTGCTATGTAATTTGATGGAATCCCGCATTTTTAGGTAAACAAGTTTTAGAGAATTTCATCCCCAGTTTGTGTCACGAAAACGTGTCATGGCTAGCTTCTTTTGCAAATACAGATCATGCGATTATTAATGTAGGCATAAATAGAATGACGCGCATAAGGGAAATTTTGTTCATAGGAATCTACACATGCCTGAATTTTCATAATGTAATTCATGCCATAAATTTATGCAAGAGATGATCTAAAAAGGCATCGTTTTCTCCCCAATAAATATGAATATAGGAAGCTACTGTATTTTGTTTTTTATAAATTTTGGTATAAACTAGATGGTTTTTAACATCCGTTATTTCATTTGATAAAATGTTTTCATTACCTGTAATTTCAGTAGAATAATGAAATTCATGTCCTCTAACTTCAAAATGTTTAAATTGTATTTTTCTATAACCTAAATGTAATTTATCCATTTTTATTTCTAAGTCTAAAAAATTAACCATTGTAAAAGGTTGATCTTGCTTATTATAAATTGTTTTGGATAAATACATCATGCCACCGCATTCTGCATAAACCCGATTGCCTTGTTGACAAAACTCAAAGATGTCACTTTTAATAGCTTTGTTTTGGCTGAGCGGTTCTAAAAACAATTCAGGATAGCCGCCAGCTAGGTATAAAAAATCCCCTTTAGGCAAATTTTTATCAACTAATGGGCTAAAAAAGATAATTTCCCCATATTTTGCCAATTTTTTCAAATTTTCTATATAAAAAAAGTTAAATGCAGCATCTTGAGCCACTAAAATTTTATGTTTTTTAGGCCGAGACGGTTTTGTCTCATTCGTATTTACCACGCAAGGTATGGTTGTAATCGCTAACAACTTTTCCAAATCTAAATGGGTTTTAATATGTTGCGCTGCTGAACGAAGCATTTGGTCATAATGACTGTTGTCTTCAATAGATAATCCTAAATAACGAGAAGGAATTTGTATGCTTTCATTGGTGGGTAAATAACCCAATGAAGTTAAACCGACTGTTTCACAGGCTTCTTGCAGACGTTGATAATGTGAAACACGATTCACATGATTAAAAATCACACCCACCAAGTTGAGACGTTTATCAAATTGTTTAAAGCCATAAAGTAGTGGCGCTGCTGAAAAAGCCATTGCTTTTGCATTAAGGACTAAAATCACAGGTAATTGCAATAAAATTGCAATTTCTGCACTACTCCCCTGCATTTTATCCGCACCATCAAATAATCCCATCACGCCTTCAACAATAGCCATATCAGCTTGTTGTAAATACTGATTATAAATGGCATCAAGATGTTCAGGTGTCGCTAAAAAGCTATCCAAGTTAACACTTTGACGTTTTGCTGCCCGCGTATGATGAATGGGATCAAGATAATCAGGCCCACATTTGTAGGGTTGTACCTGATAGCCCATTTCATGGAAAAGGGTCAATAATGCCAAGGTCACCGTTGTTTTACCACTGTGGCTGGCGGGCGATGCAATTAAAAATTGCGGTTTTTTCATGTTTTTACTTATTTGTCCTAGAAACGGTCAAAAGTCTAGGTTAATTTTATTTGAAAAATATTCTTTCTATGTGCAGTAATTGGTTAGGGCAAGCTTTTCGTTTTTCAAGTCGATAGGAAAAATGGATGTTATTTTTTGTAACTCACCTGACCATTGTATCTCCCAAGATTTTCCAGTATTCTATCAAAAGAATCATAATAACAATTGGCATATAATCTAGGATGCGCCCATGGAAAATATCTTGCAATCACTCACTTCGAGATTAAATCTAACGCGCCGTAGTTTTCTTAAAACCACTGCGCTTTCAACGTTAACAGGGGCTTTATTAACCCAAAATCGTCAGGCCAAAGCTTTTGCTTATGAGCCCTACTATACTGATGACCAACTAGTCACTGTTGTGAGTAGTTGTGCTCATAACTGTGGCGCACGCCATATGCTAGTTGCGCATAAAAAAGGTGATGTTATTGTACGTCTATCCACTGATGATGGCACTTATCAAGGAGATGCTTACGGGACGGATACAGAAGAGAAACCATTATTGCGCGCGTGTTTACGTGGTCGCTCCTATCGTATGCGTTTGTACTCTCCTGAAAGATTGTTGTATCCAATGATTCGTGTGGGCGCCAGAGGTGAAGGTCAATTTAGACGCGCTTCTTGGGATGAGGCTTTGAATTTTATTATCGAAAAAATGCAGTTAATTAAAAAGAATTACGGGCCAACTGCCCTGCTGGATCAAAGTTATGCTGGCAGCTCTTTTGGCGTATTACACAAGTCGGATCAGATTACAGGTTTGCTGGGACGTTTTCTAGGATTATTTGGCTGCCGCACCAGCTCTTGGTCAGTGCCTTCCTATCAAGGCACAACATTTAGTTCCCGTATGACCTTTGGCTCAATTGCTGATGGTAATGAAGATGATGCCTTTGCTCATTCAAAATTGATTATCATGTGGGGCTGGAATCCAGCTTACACTTTTCATGGTGGTAATACCTTTTATTACATGCGCTTGGCTAAACAACGAGGCTGTAAATTTGTCTTAGTTGACCCGCAATACACTGACTCAGCCGCGGCCTATGATGCTTGGTGGGTTCCAATTCGTCCCAACACTGATGCAGCCATGTTAGCGGGTATGATTCATTATATTTTTACTAATAATTTACACGACCAAGAATTTATCGACAATTTTGCCCAGGGCGTTGATGCAGGCACTATGCCCTTATGGGCTAGTGATCAAGAAAGTTTTAAAGACTATATTTTAGGTAAACGTGATGGGCAACCCAAAACACCCGAATGGGCAGCGGAAATTTGTGGCGTAAAAGCAGAAGACATCAAGAAATTAGCAGATGTATACGCAACCACTAAACCTGCGGCATTGAAAGCTTCTTGGGCACCAGGCCGTAATGCTTACGGCGAACAATATAACCGCATGGCCGCTGCCTTGCAAACCATTACGGGTAACATTGGCAAATTGGGTGGTAGCGCAGAAGGTGTGGGTAAAGGCTGGTATCCCAAGAGTGTTGCCTACCCTTATGACAAGTACAAAAATATTTGGTATCAATCCATTAAATCTGACCGCTGGGCGCACTGTGTATTGAATTATCCTAATGTCCCTCGTCAAGAAATTGGATTGTGGGAAAGACACGACAACCAAGATGGTAAAATACCTAATATTCGCGGTATTTTCTGGCAAGGTTCCAACTGGTTTAACCAACTGCCCAATATCAATAAACAAATCCAAGCCATGCAAAAATTGGATTTAGTGGTGTGTATGGATTCAACTATTACACCCTCCGGTTTATGGGCCGATGTGGTCTTACCCATTGCCACTCATTTTGAGCGACATGATGTGGGTTTACCCTGGTACAAAGGCCATTACTATATTCATCGTCCCAAAGTCATTGAACCCCTTGGAGAAAGTAAGACAGACTTTCAAGTGCTGACAGAATTGGCATTTCGATTAGGTTTTGGAGAAAAATACAATCCTAAGGCCCATCGTGACTATTTCAACTACAACGATACTGTGGATGAGGAATACCTTAATGACTGGTGGCATGATCAAGTCATGAAGAAGCAATATGTGAGCATGTCATGGGAAGACTTTAAAAAGCAGGGTGTGTACAAGTTCGTATTTGATGAACCGAAGGTCGCCTTCAAAGATAATATTAAGGAAAATAAACCCTTTCCAACGAATTCCGGCAAAATCGAAATTCTTTCTGGCCAGTTGGCTAAAATCAAAAATTGGGAAAAAACTCGCTACGGTTATCCCATTCCCGCCATTCCTAAATGGATTGAACCTTGGGAATGGTTGGGCAGCGAAAAAACAGCCACCCATCCTTTCCATCTGATCACACCTCATCCACGTTGGCGGACGCATTCTATTTTCAACAATGTAGGGGCTTTACGTGAAACTTATGAGCAAGAAGTCACCATTAATGCTAGCGATGCCAAACGTTTAGACATTAAAACGGGTGATGCAGTGGAAGTTTACAATGAGCGTGGGAAAACCATTGTACCTGCATATGTCACAGAACGGTGTATGCCTGGTACTGCGGTATTATACGAAGGAGCTTGGATGGATATTGATGAAAATGGCGTTGATCGTTCAGGAAATCCTGATGTACTGACATTGGATGAACCCAGTCCTGCAGGAGCTTTTGCATTTAACACTATTTTAGTCGATATTCGCAAAACGGATTTAGAACATCATGCAGGTTGGGATCGCGTGGCAACATCAAGAAGCCATGTCTATCGCAGAGATATTTAAAGTTAATAAAGGAGTGCAAAATTTGTTTTGCACTCTTAATAAATATGATACTTTTTTCTAAGTTCTGCTGATATTTCGCAATAACCCATTGATTTATTCAGATAGCATTATTTTTAATTATTTGAAATATAGTTTTTTAAAAAATATCAATAGAACCTAGGAATGCCACAAAAAACACTGCCAAGATATACGAATATTAAAAAATTTATTCACAATCAAATTCATCTGCTTTATTAAGACGAAATACTTCTGGCTGTGTGATGGCCTGTTTCATGGAGACATCATAGCATTCAAAAAATCCGCCTTCGACAACTGTTCCATCTGGTAAAGCGGTAACTAAAGGCACTTTCACTTTGAAATCCAGTGTTTCTCTTTCTGCTGAGTAAACAGGGTAACAGTGATCGGTTCCTTCGATGTATTCGCCAGTGGGTATCATTACCAAATTTTTGGGGAATTTAAAATCACTAAATCCTGGTAACTCTTCCAAGTAAAGAGGGTTTTCTTCTGTTTCACTCGTAACCAACGCATATTTATCTCGAGCTTCTTCATCCCAAGGCGTATAAAGTTCCATTGCAATGTTGGAGAAGGTAACCTTTTTATTGATGCGACTGTATTCTGGCAATTCGTCAATAACACAGGCAGTTTCATCAATTAAGTCTGCTAAACCACATACGGGATTTGTCATGGGGACAGGATTAGGATTATTTGAACCCAGTTGACCATAAGCATTATCTCCCCAGCCACAAAGATCACCATCTGATTTTAAGGCTAAAGAATGTGTTTCGCTTGCCGAAATTTTAATGACACCTTCCAAGGGCAATTTTTGAGCTGCAAGAGGTTGATTTCTAGTATTGTCCCATTGCCAGGTAAACACTTCGCCACCATTAGTTAAAGCTACACCACCTCGACCGTTAGGTATCCACTGGTAGTACTGCTCTGTTTCAACTTCTTTAACATCACTTAAACCAAGAACTTTCATTGCAGAGGAAGGAACATACTCGCCATTTACATAATTCCATTTCCAATCATAAACTTCTCCTGAATTTGTCAGAGCTGCCGTTTGTAACAACTCTTTAACATCAGCAATAGGAACATTATTTGTGTCTTTTACTAAGTTGGCAGCAGTGAGTACAATATTACCAGCTTGTGATGTTTTTCCCCAAGTATATACTTGTCCACCACTATTCAATGCGGTAGATAAATGCGATTGATTGTAATCAATTTGAGTAATGCCTGAGAGCGTAATTCCAAATTCATCCTTTACCAAAGAAGCAAAACTTGAAGAACCATTAATTCTCCAATGGTACACTTGTCCTGCACTGTTCAAAGCAAGTTGTTGATCAATATCAGTAATACCAGTGATAGGCATCATACTAATTGCGTCCATCACTTTGTTTGCAGTTGAAGCTGGTGGATTATGCCATGAACTATACTCAAAAGCATATACTTCACCCATGTCAGTTAAAGCACTACTTCTATCATAGCCATCTCTATAGCCACTACTAATATTTTGAATATTAGACAAAGCTACGTTGCTTTGATCTTTTACTTTAGTCGGTGGCACCAATGTTTGAGAATTCCAATCTTCCCAACCCCAAGTATAAACTTCACCAGTGCTCGTTAAAGCAAAAGCAACGCCAATTTTTTCCACGCCTGTAAGACCTAAGGATATAGGTGCATTGTTGTTACTAGGCCAATAAAAAGGGTTAATTTTCCAGGTGATAGCGTCGCCTGTTGTTGTAATAGCAATAGAATTTCCCTTAGGAGCAAGTGAGTCTACACCCTCATAAATCGTATTAGGTCCAAACTCACTGTTAGTCAGAGAAAACCCTACTTTTGGAAAAGCAAGTAATTGCCCTTTGTCACCCAAACCATAAGAAATATTATAATCAGCTCGAATATCAGGTTCAACTGCGGTTACATTTGAAGCCGCAGTTAAACTTAATGCAGCTAAAACACAAGTGGTCAGTGTTGTTTGTTTAAACGTATAATGCGAAGGGAAAGTCATAAATTTTCCTACCTGTAAATAATGGTTATACTACAAAATATCGTAACTACCTACCCCCTCCATGCCAACTTTTTATATTTTTAAATCAGGTAGTTACTAAATATAAATAAAATTTATTAAAATAATAAACTACGCATATAAACATAAATATCAATTAGATACAATTTAAATGCAAATATTATGGTTTATTCTTGTTTATACTAACTGCATGATTAGTAAGAAAAAAAGTTGGCATGAGGGGGGGAGGTAGTTACAAAATATCCTTATAATTAGATCACATTAAAATTTAAGTTTATTCCTAATAAATACAGAAAACAAGTAAGTGTATACTACTAAAATTCTATTAATAGATAAAAAATAATGGTAACTACCTACCATCCCCATGCCAACTTTTTATATTTTTAAATCAGATAGTTACTAAATATAAATCAAATTTATTAAAATAATAAACTGCGTATATAAACTTAAATATCAATCAGATACAATTTAAATGCAAATATTATGGTTTATTCTTTTTTATACTAACTGTATGATTAGTAAGAAAAAAAGTTGGCATGGGGGTGGTAGGTAGTTACAAATAATGAGACTTTTATTGGATGAATGGGCATTTTTTTTAAGATAATATTTCAGAAAAACACTAATGTGATTGGTGAACAAGATCATCACCAAAAAATAAAATAGGTTGTCACTTCAATGGAAAGTTAAAAGTGTTTGGCATTCCGTCGAAAAAAACAACTTCTCCTGTTTCTAATGAGTATTCAGCTCCCACAACAAGTAAACTGTCATTTTGAATCATATGTTCCAAAATCTCCGAACCATGACGCAAATGGTCAGCTGAAACACGAACATTAGCTCTAACTGCTTGTTGTGCTAAAGCTTCCTGATTATATTTAAGTTCTGTTTCTAAAAGGCTTTCTACAGAAGGACGAATACGATTTACAATAGAATAAAGGTTTCGAGACTGATTTTCTGTTGGTTGTTGTAATTGTTGTAGTGTCGCATAAATTGCACCACATCGTGTATGCCCTAACACGACGACTAACCGAGTCCCAAACTGTTCGGTGGCGAATTCAACACTGCCAATCTGTGATGGCGCGACAACATTACCTGCAACTCGAATTACAAATAGATCGCCTAAACCTTGGTCAAAAATAATTTCGACAGGCACTCGAGAATCAGAACAACCAATAATAACAGCAAAAGGCGCTTGCCCTGATATAAGTTCACTGCGACGTGCTTGATGAAATGCGTCATGATGTCGAATACCTGATACAAAACGTTGATTTCCTTCTTTTAAACGTTCAAGAGCTTTTAACGCTGAAAACATTGGCGGTCCCTTTACATATTTAGTTATTCCTGTGGAGTGTATTATAAACAGTTTATAAGATAGGTTGAATTGAATAACATAAAGCCCAACAAAATAGGCATTTCCTCATTAGGCCACTTTCGAAAATAAGAGATTGAAAAAGAGTTAAAGTAAAGAACAAGAAACAAAGTCAAGGGGAACAGAAATGAGCTATGAAAGGCTAAAAAGTTATCAAATGAAAGGTTTAAATGATACTTAGGATTGAGTAAGGACTTATTTGAAGAGAGAGTAAGTGTAATAAAACCAAGAAATAAGTAGGGAAATATGCCCAAACTAATTTAGGAAGAGCAATCATGACACTCATGTCTTTTGAAAAAACAGAACGCAGCATCATTTTCTGGCAATTGTTCTGGAGAAATAATAATAGCAAGACTTGGGGCGTTACTGCAGTATATTTATGTATATAAATGCCTAATTTACTCCCATCGGATTCATTTCCAGTACCCGCTATCCGCACTTCAAGAAGTCTATCAGAATCATGAGACATTCCCTAGCTATAAACGAACCTTAGAATGTCCCTCCGATCTTATAAAAGATAAAAACGATAAAAACCATCGGACGCCCCCAGCATTGCTGAGGGGAGTGGACTTAGTTAATTAATAAATTTTTTCATCACTATTTTTCGTTCTTCAATTGTTATGGTCATTAAAATTTCCTTTAATTATTCTCCACCAAGCTCTATTTCTAAGCGGAAGCAGATTTGTAACCTGCTTCCAACGTTTCGAAGTTATAAAACACGTCTAACCTAAAATTCAAAAATAACTAATCCACAGTCCCTTCGCACAAAGGTACAAAACTCACATTATCCAAATGAATTTTGTCATAACCTCCGCAGGTTTTTACCACTTTTAAAAGTGTTTGGACACTTCTTTGCTCACCCACAGGGATGATTAAACATCCACCCACTAACAGTTGCCCTAACAACATCTCAGGAATTTTGTCAGGTGCTGCAGTGACAATAATGGCTTGATAAGGAGCATAGGCTTGCCACCCCAAATGACCGTCGCCATATGCATATTCAACGTTGTTAAGTGATAAAGCTTCTAAACGTTGATGGGTTTTCTGGGCAAGTTTTTGTATGCGCTCTATGGTATAAACTTGTTCCACTAAATGGGCTAAAATTGCGGTTTGATAACCACAGCCTGTCCCAATTTCTAATACTTTTCTAGGTTGACTGTGATTGAGCAATGCTTCAGTCATACGCGCCACAATATAAGGCTGGGAAATGGTTTGACCATGTCCAATGGGTAAAGCATGATCTGCATACGCATGGCTGGAAAGCGCTTCATCCATAAACAAATGGCGCGGCACTGTGCGCATAGTGTCCAATACTTTGGGATGACGAATGCCTTGTGCTTGTAGACGTTCAACCATCTGTTCTCGTATTTGTTGTAAAGCCTGTGATGCACCGCGTTGAAACGGTACTTGTTGTCTGTCATTTGTGACCATGAATATGCACTTCAAATTGGGATTTAGTATAAGGCTAAATTTGTTACAATCTTGTTATATCAGCTATTACATGTAAAAATAAACTCGAATATCTTTAACCATTATTTCTTTTTGGGCAAGCGCTGTCAGTTGCGCAGATAAATGGTTAGCTGCTTGGATATCATTAATCGTAGTTAATGGTAAGTATAAGTCAACAATCAGTTGCCCTTCCAAATAATGTAAAGTCATGCGTTCAACAACATTGTCAAGTTGCCAGTGGGTAGCTAAGTTATGCCAGTGGTGACGAAGGATATGCGTGACTTCACTGCGCAAAGGCAAGGCCAAATTTAACCGTTTTTCTTCGTCATTTTCAGGGTCAACATGCACAATCACGTCAATAATTTCATCCAGTTTTTGAATTAATGCTGCTCGTACTGTTTCACCCACTTGATGCCCTTCTGATACGCTGATATTGGAATTGACTAAGATATGGACATCAACTAACGCATTGGCGCCCATTTTGCGGGTACGTAAACCGTGTAAAGTTCTTACACCATCCACTGCCTGAATAACTGCTTTTATTTTAACCAATCTTTCTTGATCTAATCCTTTGTCCACTAATTCTTCAATACCGCTGATTGTCAATGACCAGCCTATATGAACAATCATAAAGCTTACACCAATCGCGGCAATCGCATCTAATTGTGTAAAACCAAGCATGCTTCCAATAATGCCAATGAGTACGATGAGTGAGGAAATAGCGTCGCTACGATGATGCCAAGCGTTTGCATGTAACATTTTAGAACGTACTTGATTAGCGACATGAACTGTATACTGGTAAAGCAGTTCCTTAATCAGCAAGGAGATAATAATCACGACCAAAGAAATTGTGGTTGCTTGGAAGAGTTGCTCTGGGTAAATGAGGCGAATACTAGCATCCACCAAAATACCAATGGCCACTAAAATAAGTAAACTTCCCACAACAACCGTAGCAACCGTTTCAAATCTGGCATGGCCATAAGGATGTTCCTCATCTGCATATCGAGAACTATATCTAGCAGCGACTAATACAACGCCATCACTGATTAAGTCAGAAAGAGAGTGTAAACCATCGGCAATTAAGGCTTGAGAGTGCCCTAACCAACCAAATAATAATTTGAAAATGGAGAGTAAAATATTACCTGCTATTCCCACCAAAGTGACATTGCGAATGGCAGCATAGCGACTTTGATCTTCCTGAATCATGATTTTTTCCTACTGAGTACAGCTCATATTTTACCACTTAGGAATGGGTGTAAAAGTCAGAATACAACTTATAGGTTTTTAGGAAGCAGAATTTTCATAGCCTATCTCTATCAATCATGCTAAGTATTAGAGACCTTTACACAAATATGAAGTGTCAATTTATTTGATGTTTGGGATATTTTTTTAAGGATATGTAATTTTTGACGTGTTCAATAGAATAAAAATAGATATACTTAAAAGGTATAGCTAACCACGAGCAGTGATTAGCTAGTAGAGCTACCTGATAAAACCGAACACACTACCTGACGTTTGAATTCATTGCCAGGTGAATGATGAGAAATTCGGTAATTTACTGTCCCCAAATTTTCTTGCCAATCCATGAAGATTTTTTTGACCAAGAGGCTTTTAAACCGCGTTGTAAAAAGAAAGGACTATATTTCTTATCATCGACTAAAATATGTTCAGTGAGCCATTTTCTCAAAAATTTCCACAATTCCATACTGGCACCAGAATTTTCGGCAGTCAACTCCCCTTTTGCAATTTTTTCTTGGAACTTAAAGACTTCACCTGTTAACTCTGCATGGCGTCTTTTATGATCTTCATAATCTGCATAGTCAAAAATACGCATGAGGCTTTCTTCAACTGCAAAGTGAACGATTGTATATTGGATAAGTTCACTTAAAATACCACCAATGACTTCTTTTTCATGGCGTGTAATAATTGCTTCATGCAGGCGATTCAGTAAATCAACCAAAATTTTGTGTTGCTCATCAATTTCTTGAATACCCACACTTAGTTCATTAGTCCATTCAATTAGGTTTCTCATTATTATCCTCCCAAAGCAAAGTAAGCCAATTTTATGTTATCATCTTTACAATCATAGTAACAGCTTTCTGGACGATGAAAAATAGATACTCCAATAAAAATTGAAAATGTCTCGTCAAAAAACAACCCATCAATGGTATCAACGTCATCAAAAGGATACCTATGTCAAACAAGCCCAACTAAATAATTATCGTTCCAGGGCTGTCTATAAATTAGCTCAACTTCATGAGAGAGATAAACTCTTTCGTCCGGGTATGACAGTCATTGATTTAGGTGCTGCTCCAGGAGGATGGTCTCAATGGTTAAAACGACAGTATGACGATAAAATACAAGTGGTTGCCCTAGACATACTATCCATGGACACAATTCCTGGTGTCACTTTTCTTCAAGGTGATTTCCGAGAAAATGATGTGTTTGACAACTTATTGAATATCCTTGAAAATCGAAAAATTGATCTTGTAATGTCAGATATGTCCCCCAATATTTCAGGAATGAAAGCAGTCGATCAACCACGAGCAGTTTTGCTAGCTGAGCTTGCGAGAGATTTAGCACTGCAAACTTTGGGAACAGAAGGTCACTTTTTAACCAAGTTATTTCAGGGAGAAGGCTTTGACAACTATGTCAAAGGTTTGAGAAAACACTTTAAACAAGTTCTCATAAGAAAACCACAAGCATCTCGTGATCAATCGCGAGAGATTTATGTCTTAGCAAAGCATTATTGTGTATAATGTGAAAATAAGCATTTTCCCCTATATCCACGATTTATCTGGGACAGGCTTGCCAAAATCACTAAATTTTTAACCTAAATGAGGCTACCACGTGAATGATATGGTAAAAAACATTTTATTATGGGTAGTGATTGCACTTGTATTGATGATGGTATTTAATAATTTCGGCCCTCAACGCAATGCATCACGCTCAGTAGATTACTCTGATTTTATTAAGAGTGTACAACAAGGTCAAGTCAAAGAAGTTGTCCTTGAAGGGCGCAATATCCATGGCATCACCAAAGGTGGTGATTACTTTAATACCTATAATCCTGGTGATCCAGGGTTAATGAAAGATTTATTCGATAATAATGTCAGAGTGGATGCCCAACCACCAGAGCAACAATCTTTATTGGTACAGATTTTCATTTCCTGGTTCCCAATGTTGTTATTATTCGGTATTTTAATCTTTTTTATGCGCCAAATGCAAGGTGGTGGCGGACGTGGTGCACTTTCCTTTGGTAAAAGTCGCGCCCGGATGATTGAAGAAGATCAAGTCAAAATCACTTTTGCCGATGTAGCAGGGGTTGACGAGGCCAAAGAAGAAGTTAAAGAATTAGTTGAATTTTTAAAAGACCCCGGTAAGTTCCAAAACTTGGGGGGGAAAATTCCATGTGGCGTGTTAATGGTGGGTTCGCCTGGTACTGGTAAAACCTTGCTTGCCAAAGCAATTGCTGGTGAAGCTAAAGTCCCATTTTTTACCATTTCTGGGTCTGATTTTGTAGAAATGTTTGTAGGTGTAGGGGCATCGCGTGTCAGAGACATGTTTGAACAAGCTAAAAAACATGCGCCTTGCATTGTGTTCATCGACGAAATTGACGCAGTCGGTCGTCATCGTGGTGCCGGTTTAGGCGGTGGTCATGATGAAAGAGAACAAACTTTAAATCAATTGCTGGTTGAAATGGATGGGTTTGAAGGTAGCGAAGGTGTCATTGTCATTGCGGCAACAAACCGCCCTGATGTACTTGATCCTGCATTATTAAGACCAGGACGTTTTGACCGTCAAGTTGTCGTACCTTTGCCTGATATTCGGGGTAGAGAACAAATTCTCAAAGTGCATATGCGTAAAGTACCTTTGGATGACAATGTCGAAGCAACTTTAATTGCCCGAGGTACTCCTGGTTTTTCAGGGGCTGATTTGGCCAATTTGGTTAATGAAGCCGCTTTATTTGCAGCCCGCGAAAATAGACGCGTGGTTTCAATGCAACAATTTGAAAAAGCCAAAGACAAAATCATGATGGGTGCGGAACGCAAATCAATGGTAATGACTGATGAAGAGAAAAAACTCACGGCTTATCATGAGGCAGGTCATGCCATTGTCGGACGTCTAGTGCCTAATCATGACCCTGTGTACAAAGTAACGATTATTCCAAGAGGACGGGCGTTGGGTGTGACCATGTTTTTGCCTGAAACTGATCGGTTGAGCTACAGCCGCCAAACTTTGGAAAGTAAAATTTCTACCTTATTTGGTGGAAGAATCGCAGAAGAAAGTATATTTGGTGCAGATGCTGTAACCAATGGTGCAAGTCAGGATATTAAACAAGCTACTGAAATTGCTCGTAATATGGTGACTAAATGGGGTTTATCTGAACGTTTGGGTCCGTTGACTTACGGTGAAGATGATGGTGAAGTCTTTTTGGGCCATACTGTGACCCAACACAAACTGGTGTCTGATGAAACTGCGCATATTATTGACGAAGAATTGCGTGCAGTGATTGAACGTAACTATACGCGCGCAGAAAGCTTACTCAAAGAAAATGTGCAACTTTTACATGACATGGCAGAAGCGCTGCTTAAATATGAAACACTGGAATCCAGTCAAATTGATGATATTATGGAAGGTAGAACGCCTAACCCACCTAAAGATTGGTCTGATGACAATCCTAAAGGGGGGAGTCCTACTAACTCCAAAAATATTGATGATGAAGTTGAGTTAGCCAAAAAAGGTAAAATTGGTGATCCTGCAAGCTCTCACTAGTTGATAAAATTATGATTGACGTTGGTATCATTATGGGCAGTGATTCAGATTTGCCAGTCATGCAGGGCACTGCCAAAATATTGGATGAACTTGCGGTCAGTTATGAATTAACCATTGTGTCGGCTCATAGAACGCCGACACGTATGGTTGAGTATGCTGAGACTGCAGATGCACGCGGATTATCAGTCATTATTGCTGGTGCAGGGGGGGCTGCTCATTTACCTGGCATGGTAGCTGCCCTTACGCCTTTACCTGTTATCGGCGTTCCCATCAAAACTTCCTCTCTTTCAGGATTAGATTCCCTTTTATCCATTGTTCAAATGCCAGCTGGTGTCCCTGTTGCTACTGTTGCCATTAACAATGCAACCAATGCAGGAATTTTAGCAGCCCAAATTGTTAGCATTAAACAGCCTAAAATTCGGGAACGTATCACACATTATAAAGCTAATTTAGAAAATATGGTTTTGAATAAAGCTCAACATCTTTCTCAAGTCGGTTATGCGCAATTCCTAAGTGAACGCAACTAGATAGGCTATCCAATTCCCAATGGATGCTTGTCAATTACTCTGACAATGTCCCCTCCTTCATTAGACAAACTCCGCACAAAATAGCGCTTACCTGATTCGCTAGAACGACGTTTATCATTTCCAACGCCAGAGCATTTTCTCGTCCCTAAACTTTGTTTCACTGCCCAATTATCAACAAGCTAGAAGTGCAAATTTATCTTGCTTCAGGCAAACTAAAGTTTGCACTCCTATGGGCTTAACTTAATGGCAGTGATACGTTTGTTTTTAAAACCCTTTATGGTGGCCGCATTGGGCTTATTCAAAAATTTAAGATGTTTGTAGCTTATCTTCGAACTCAACCTTTGTTTGAATCCATAGTGCTCATATGAAACCTATGTAATTTGGCAACAGGCAAAAGACGGTCAAGTACCTCCTCAGCGGTTGTTGGAGGCTTGGAGGCAATGAAGGTGATGAAACAAAACTTTACATCTGTCGAGGTGATTATAAAGGGGGACTTCACTCTGGAAAAGTAAGAACGGCATTTAAAGCGTGTAACTTAAGCTGGGGTGGAAAAGAAGTTAAAGTAAATCCTTATGAAGTATTGATTAAATAATTGTCAGATAACTCTAATTTACAGTTATTTCTGGAATTGCTCAACTCCCAAATTGGGTTTGGGAGTGTCTGTAAACGAGCTAAAAAATTTTAGTTATAAAACAAACCATTTAGTTAAAACTATTAGAGTTGTATCACGGAATTTAAGATGGTATTTTGCGAAAAGGAGGATATAAGAAAGAACAAGTTTTGTAAACTTAGGAGAACGAGTATGAA
>JADGDF010000261.1 GCA_016745055.1 Thiotrichaceae bacterium
CATTTTCATACTCGTTCTCCTAAGTTTACAAAACTTGTTCTTTCTTATATCCTCCTTTTCGCAAAATACCATCTTAAATTCCGTGATACAACTCTAATGTGGATTTATGAAAAAAGGAAGTTTACATGGTGCTGGACAAGTTGGACGAGTTCAGATTAATACTCAAGGCTGGGTAAAGTTTTTTAAACCTATAAAAATTGCCCAGTGAAGTTACTATAATTTGCATTTGAAATGATGGTATTTATTGTCAAAATGACTTAGCAAATACCACCATTTAAAGCTGTTTTTTATCATCAATATACTTATGGAGAATCGTGGTGAAAGATATTTTTAAACTCATGACAGTTTGTATTCTTGTCACAAGTTTTTCCACTTTTGCGGACAACCAACTACCTGAAATTCCTTCTGATATCAAGGAAAAATCGTCTGCGGAACAAGCTGAATTAATGAGTCAGATTAGTCAGTTTAGTTACCAAGTGCTTATTGATGCGCCTAAAAAAGGTTTAAGAGCCCAATCTTTACTGCTTAAAAATATTATAGCTACTCGTAAACAGCTTGAAACTGTCCAATTACCATTGTTTCAATTGCTAGCATTACGTTTACAAGAAGGTGTTGAACGGGCTATTGCCAATGAAATGTATCGAGAAGATATGATTAAACAGGGTTTTTCAGAATATACACCTGTAAAAGAAGGTTCTTTTGATTTAAATCTGCTTGAGCATTTACTGAGCTTGAATGAGCTTTATGAACAAAAAGCTATTGAATATACAGTTAGTCTTGATGGTGTGATACCCAATTTTTGTCGGCAACAAAATTATCCCTATGAAATTTACTCAAAAGGACTGCTTTTAACAGAAGTTTCACCTGACATTACAAAATCAGTGAAAGAGCTACTCAATACATTTGGTATGCTAGGTAAATTGACTGAAAAACAAATGGCAGATTTTTTGTTCACACAAACTTTGCTTGCTATTGATCAAACGAGGAATCTTCGTTTATTTTTTGAAGTATATAAAGAACTAGAAGATTTACCTAAAATGACCAAACAATTAGACGATCTGATAGAAGCTAAACTTCCTTTTGGAAGTAAAATGAAAGGACAGCTTAGTACTGGACATGCCACTACTGCACTTGGTGATGTAATCAGTCTACTCGAACGTTATGTGGAAAAAAGACCAGGGTTTTATGGATCTCGCTTAACTCATCTTTTTCTTCCATTTATAACTAATACTGATGTGATTCCAGTAGAACACCGTATAATAACCAATTATATGGAAGCAGGGCGGTGGCTCACTTTTAAGGAAGAAAAAGACGATTAATTAACTAGATAGGTTAGACTTTGAAGTTTACTGTTATGCTAACTCGTTACTACAAAATTTTTACCTTTTTCTTGCTTGTCAGTTTTAGCTATGTGGCTTATGGCGAGAAAATTGTTTCTCCCATTTCTATGGCCGAGTTACCAACAAGCATTAAGGATAAATCATCAGAAGAGTTAGCCACATTAATGGCTCATATTGCCAGTTGGAGTTATCAGGTTTTACTTGATGTTCCTCAAAAAGGGCTTAAAGCTCAGAAGGAAAAGTTTGAACACATTATCGCTTTACGTAAGTGGCTACAAGCACGCCAGCATCCATTATTCCAATTACTAGCTTTTAAACTTATCATCGCTGTAAATAATATGATACTGGACGAATTACTTCGAAAAGACATGGCCAGACAAGGAATCAAAATAGGTTCTTATGATTTTAAAGCAGATTCGCTTGACGACGAGCTAGTGAAACATCTTTTATTGCTGAACACAATTGATGAACGAGCACTTATTGAATCTGTGATTAATCTTGAAGGCAAGATAGCCACTTATTGCCAACAACAAAACTATTCTGTGGATAAATACTTAAATGGTTTAGCTTTAAAACAATTTTCTGAAGAAATGTACAATTACACAAAGAAGTGGCAACGTATTTTTACAGCACTTTTTTTAGTTAAATTCTCAAGACCACTTGTATCAGATTTACTGTTTGTCCAAGCACTAGAGTTAATTGACAAACAAAGAGATACTCGTATGTTAACAGATATTTATTTTGAAAATAGTTTTCCTGACAATGTAGAAGAATTAATTCAATCAAAACTATCAAAAACCAAGCAAATACGATTGGCGACAAACTATAAAACCCATGCCCACGAAGTAATGCATACATTATTTTATCGTTATGATTCTCCACTTCCTTATGAACGCCGAGCAACTATATCTTTCCTTCCTTTTTTAGATACACTTGATGTTGTACCCTCCAAATACTCTATGAAATTTCCCCGTAAACTTAAGCGTTGTAAGGGGTTATGGCTCACTTTTGCAGAAGATATGGAACAGGATGAAGAGAAAATGAGCCAAGAGGACAAGGATAGAATTAGGTATTGTTCCATACTTAAAACACCTTCTGAAATTATGCAGTGATCTGTAAAAACTGCTAAAGAAGGGGAAACTATGAAAAAGTTCAAACTCACAGTTTGCATTTTACAACTCCCCTTCTGGCTAATATTTACAAACCAAACAGCTATGGGAGAAACTGTCAAAGAATGGCTAGAAAAAGGATATTATTCCCATAGCCCACTTCTACTCCAACATGCTGGTGGGCAACAAAAAAACTGTTGCCCACCCTACTTGGCTGGAATGGAAACTGGTTGGATGCACTTTTCTGAGCCTATAAAAATTAAAATGAAAAAATAAGACGTGTTCACATATCTTGATTTCTATTGATAACGTCTTTAAAGTCTAAAAACAGAAGACCATGATATGTTTGCCACTACAATCTGCACTGGGTATGAACATTATTTGGAATGTAAATCTACTTTGTATCAAATTAAAACGCCCAAATAAAATACAGCACACTTTAAGCAGATTTTTAAAACCTATAGTTACAGGGAAAGTTTTAATGAAAAACTTTAGGAAAATTATTTCTGGTTTTAGTTTAGTTTTAATTTGTCTATTTATTCTTGATTTTTGCAGCGGATTTTCCCATCCTAAATCAGAAAATTTATTTTTTCCAAGTTTATATGAAGATTACTGCTTTCGTTTAGCTTTTGACAGAGATATAAAAGATGAAAAAATAATTTCTTTTGAATGTTATCAAGATATGTGGCATGCAACTGGAAGGTACGTAGATATTGCTCTGTTTTGTTATGAAGACTGTGTCTCAAAGGGAATTCTTACATATAGAATGGATATAGAACAAAAATCAATAGCGGAAATAGAAGCACTATCTCAAGAATATGAGGGTTTCTTTTATTTCCAGAAAATTTTAAAACAGGAGTTCTATGACAAACGTAAGGAACCATTAACAAAAGCACGAATTTCTCATCTCCATCTTCCATTTAATCCAAAGGAGCCAAAGTTTGGGCTTGATGTGCTATGGTATAGCTGATGTGTAATAATATGTCATAATATATACATGACTAACCCACTTAAATTTCGCGAAAAAGTATTTGCCACCAAAGACAAGTACAATCT
>JADGDF010000262.1 GCA_016745055.1 Thiotrichaceae bacterium
TTGATTTATATGATGAAATAATTGGAGTATGTGCCGGACTATGGAACTTTTATCTAGCTAATTGATTGATTTTTAACGGGATACAACTCTATTAGATAATGGTTATCACCCCGAATATCTTACACAACCGTTAGAAAAAGTCTACCCTGATATTATGAGGAAAATTCGCTTTTCTCCCAAGCCATCAAAACAAGAAAAAACTTAACCCGGAAAAACGGGTTTTGTCCCTGTTAAAACGAGAGGGGTTGTTGAACGTTCCAATGCTTGGGTCGAACGCTCTTAGAGCCTGCTAAAAAACTTTGCTTTGTCAGACTCATCCTTAAGAGACTCGCTACTGTTTAGAGACTTCAAATGGGTTCTATACGAACGTCAGCGTAGACCTGAATAAAACTTGTCCTCAATCGCATTTTCATAATGCACAATTTGATTTTTTCTGTGCCACAAGCTGCGTGGTACAAGAAAAATTCATAGTTTATTTGCTTATCTTGAATTTAGCCATGTAACTTACTGATTTTTTTATCTTTTCAGAATTTACTCCAAATTTCTAAATATCTTCCATTTCATTGACCCAAAGTCGCCTTATTCCTTTCCTTGAGATTGCATAAAATTGATTTTTGATTATAATCACAGGTAAGAGATTGAAATAAAAAGATAAACAAATGAAATTTATTCATGCTGCTGATCTACATTTAGACAGTCCATTGCGTGGATTGACGAAATACGAGGGTGCGCCGGTTGAACAAATGCAAACGGCAACCCGTCGTGCTTTTGTTAATCTCATTGATTTTGCCATTCAACAAACCGTTGATTTTGTCCTATTTGCAGGCGATTTATACGATGTTGATTGGAAAGATTACAATACTGGACTTTTTTTCAACCAACAAATGGCGCGTCTGCGAGAAGTTGATATTCCTGTATTCATTATTTATGGCAATCATGATGCGGACAATGTTATTACTAAAAAATTAACTTTGCCCAATAATGTGGAAGAATTTAGCAGCCAACAATCAGAAACAGTGCTGCTGGAAAAATTGCGTGTCGCTATTCATGGCCAAAGTTTTGCCACCAAAGCGGTGACAGAAGACCTAAGTCAGCACTATCCTTCGCCTATTGAGGGTTATTTTAATATTGGTTTATTACACACGGCACTTAATGGTCGGGAAAATCATGCCTCGTATGCGCCTTGTTCCTTAAATAATTTGCAATCTCATGGTTATGATTATTGGGCCTTGGGTCATGTACATACGTATGAAGTGTTGAGTGAAAATCCGTGGATTGTATTTCCTGGTAATTTGCAGGGCAGGCATGTTAAAGAAACAGGTGAAAAAGGCTGTGTTTTAGTTGATGTCACGAATGAAAAAGTTACGCTGACTCGTCAAACTTTTGATGTACTGCGTTGGGAAATTTGCACACTTGACCTCTGTGAACTCAATAACATGGAAGAAGTACTTGATCAAGTGCGTACACAAATACTCAATTATTTACCCGCAAATAGCGAACAACTGGTTGCTTTGCGTTTTAAACTAGAAGGTGCAAGTGAATTACATACGCAGATTCATAGTCATTCTGAGCGTTGGATTAATGAAATACGTGCAGTTGCCGCCGATGTAGGGAGTCAACAAGTTTGGGTGGAAAAAATATGTTTGAATACGCAACCTATCGCCACTATGAATTTGGAAGACAATCCATTAGGTGATTTAGTACAAGCTTTACGAGATATTCCTTTGGACAACGAAACCATTGAAAAATTAGCCGTTGAATTTCGCGCATTAAAAAATACCTTACCCCCTGAAGCCAGATTTAATGAGACAGGCATTGATCCTGAACATCCAGAAACCATTCGGCAATTACTGGGAGGAGTTGAAGAACTATTACTTGCAAGGTTATTAGCTTGATGAAAATTGGTCCTTATACTTTACCTAACCGTTTGGTACTTGCACCTATGGCAGGCGTGACAGATCGTCCATTTCGACAACTTTGTAAAACTATGGGCGCCGGTATGGCTGTGTCTGAAATGGTGTCATCCAACTCACTATTATGGGGAAGTACGAAAACCCTGCGTCGCACCAATCACGAAGGAGAAATTGAGCCTCGTAGTGTTCAAATTGTAGGCAGCGATCCACAACTGATGGCAAAAGCTGCAAAGCATAATCTGGCTGAAGGTGCCCAAATTATTGACATTAATATGGGTTGTCCGGCAAAAAAAATTTGTAACGTCATGGCTGGCTCTGCCTTATTAAGAGATGAAAATCAGGTGGCTAAAATCTTAGCGTCGGTTGTCAATGCTGTGGATATACCTGTTACATTGAAAATACGTACAGGTTGGGACAAATCTAGTAAAAACGGTGTTCAAATCGCAAAAATCGCAGAGCAATCTGGTATTCAAGCGTTGGCGATTCACGGGAGAACGCGTGCTTGTGGCTACAGTGGAGACGCTGAATATGACACCATTGCCGAAATTAAATCCGCTATTAATATTCCTGTCATTGCCAATGGCGATATTCGTACACCTGAAAAAGCCAAATTTGTCTTAGATTATACCCAAGCCGACGCCATCATGATTGGTCGTGCTGCTCAGGGAAAACCGTGGATTTTTAAAGAGATATTACACTATTTACAAACTGGCACCCATTTACCGCCGTTATCTCCCACAGAAATTTGCAATATTTTAGTGGCTCACATGAAAAATCTGTATGAGTTTTATGGAGAATACACCGGTGTGCGCATGGCTAGAAAGCACTTAGCTTGGTACAGTAAAGGTCAATCAAAAGCAGCGAATTATAGAAACCACATCATGCAGGTTGATACATCAGAAGAACAAATTAGTATGACAGAAGTGTTTTTTGCGGAGCTTTGATATTTTAAGGACATAAATTATGGTAAGGAATGTTTGTAAATTATGTGGAAGTAAAAAAGGATTACAACAAAGTCATATTATACCAAAGTTTGTTTTTAAATGGCTAAAGGAAAGCTCCGCTACTGGTTATTTAAGAGTAGGAGCAAATCCAAACATAAGGTGTCAAGATGGATTGAAAACAGAATTACTTTGTTGGGATTGTGAACAATTATTAAGTTCTTGGGAGAATGAAGTGTCCAAGTCTCTTTTCTATCCCTACCAATCCACGAAGCAACCCCTTTCGTATTCAGAGTATTTATTGAAATTTTCTGTATCATTGTCGTGGAGAGTACTTACATATTTAATGTTAGATGACAATATCAAGGCTGATTTAAGTCCTTCATTAACACAAAAAATCGAACAAGTGCTCGCAACTTGGAAAAATTTCATATTAGATATTAAACCTAACCCTGGTATTTTTGAGCAACATTTACTAGACCTCTTGTAAAATAAGTTGTTAAGAATTAAATAATTAATTTGTTGTATATAGCAGCAATAAGGTTGAAGCGTAGAGCAAAATGCTTACGACGGTTTCGGTAACGAAGCGCAAGCATTTTGAAGATTTTAAGAGCTCGTATTACATGTTCGACAGTAATACGGATTTTA
>JADGDF010000003.1 GCA_016745055.1 Thiotrichaceae bacterium
AACCGTCGTAAACGTTTTGCGCTTCGCTTCAACCTTATTGCTGCTATATACAACAAATTAATTATTTAATTCTTAACAACTTATTTTGCAAGAGGTCTAATTCTTCTTCTTGTATTAATTCTTGGCTTCTTTCTATTGACTGTTTTTTTACCTACTAATAACATATTTATATCCTTTTGTATCTCTTTATTATATTACTTCTTTTTCCTTAACTTAATGGCAGTGACGCAGAGCTTGGGAGCGAGAAAAGCTATTATTTACCCAGGGTAATAATGCGTCAGCGATAAGCTTATGAGTTTCAGGTGTAGGATGACCATCATTTTCTATGACGATAGCTTGTGCAGGGCGTTCCTTCCAAACTTGTTCGATATAAGGAAGTAGCGAAAGAAAAGGTAGCTTTTTTTGCTGAGACCATTTAGTTACCCGTTGATCCAGACGCCAGGCGTGTTCACTATGGGGTTTCGGCAAATTAATTCCCAAACCGATAATGCTGAGATTAGTTACGAGCAATTTAACTCCTCGTTGGTCTAAAGTCTGAGCGATGTAATCCAAATAAGCCTCGCTCATTTTCCATTGCGTATCAAATAGAGATGGCGCGATCAAATAATCGCTGATTTTTTGCAGCGCTTTCTGTTCCTCATTGCTAATGGGAATCTGCTGATTACGTGCGACGATTTGTTCCAGAGGAGAGTGCCACAGCTTCCTGAAAGTGTTACGCAACAGGACATAAAGCTTGGATTGGCGCCAGGGCGCAAAACTATTGCCATTCATGATAAGCGTATATTCGTCATCCATCCAAGGAATATCAAAGAAAGATGATTCTATTACCCGATCGTCACGTAAGTCATTTTCAAATATCAACAACAAAATCGCATCTGGTTGCAACGATAGGTAGCGCTCAAGATTCGCTGCATAATAAATTGGAGAAGCGCCTTGGCAACCTACATTTATAGCTTCCCAGCCATATTCGTGTAACCTTTTGTCCAGTAGTGCCGTGAAAGTTTGCTCGAATTCATTGCCATGCCCTTCAACAATAGAATCCCCGACAACCAACAAACGCTTCCGCCCATTTTCTTGTTTTGTAAGGATTTCTGGGCCGCGAAACCCCAGAGAATTGATAGCATATTGTACTCTATAATAAGAACGTGCTTGGGTATACTTTGAACCAGGAAGATGAAAAAAAATCCAGGGACGCATACCAGCAAAGTAAAGGTTGGTTTGATAAGGGTCTATTGCTTCTGGAGGAAGCGGCTTGGGCAACGTTTGCGGAATGAGAAATAGACGCACAAGTACTTCTCCCATCACTAGAGTAAGCAGAAGTGAAAACATAGTAGCGAGAATATACAATGAAATTCGTCTATTTGGGGAATTCGGTTTTGTTTTTTCCATATTTCTGACACCTTCATCCATATTTAAGAAGCTGTTTAAAGTTTTTTTAGAATGATAGCCAAAAAAGCTAGCATAACGAATTGTAGACTAGAATTGAGGTTTCTTTCGCAGTTTTTCCAAAGTCTTCGACACTTATCTAACCAAGCAAAAGACCTTTCAACAATCCATCGCTTGGGTAAGACTTTAAAGGTGTGCAGTTCACTACGTTTGACGACTTCCACTGTTGCTTGGAGTTTATGTTTTACTTCTTTGGCAAAAGGAGCTCGGGTATATCCACCATCTACTAACACTTTTTCTACACCAGACAATTTGCAACGTTCAAAAGCTCCCTTCCTATCTGTTACATTAGCCGTTGTTATCTCAATAGCGTGTGGAAAACCTTGTGTATCTACTGCTAGATGCCGCTTGATACCAGGTACTTTCTTGCCTGCGTCATCACCTTTTTTCTCAGCACCGTTCTTTACACTCTGTGAGTCAACTATCAACATACTTTGAGTGGCATTGCGTCCAAGGCTCTTTCGGGTCATGCCAACTTGCTTTTTTTAAGCTTTGTTCAAGTAAACTTTTACCTTCATCATCAGTTCTACTTCGCCAGTAGTCATAGACCCATCTAGGAAAACCTTCTGGTAGCATTCTCCACTGACAACCACTTTTGAGTACGTACAATACTGCACAAAAAATTTCATAAAGCTCCACTTTCCTTGGACTAGTACGTTTGCGGACTCTTTCCAGAATGGGTTGGATTTGTTCAAATTGTTTGCGACTTAGGTCGCTGGGGTATGTTTTTCTCATTGTTCCATTATCTGACAGACTTTTGACTTTTTCAAAAACTTTAAACAGGTTCTTAGAGATAAAGAATCGATCTTAAGCGGTAAAAAAGTATTATTAGTTGATGATGAACGTAATACGCGCATACTGAATATTTTTTTAAATAAGTACCATATGCAAATCAAAGTGGCCCATAATGGCAAGGAAGCTCTGCGTATTTTGGATGAGCACCAAGATACTGAAATTATTTTAACAGATATCATGATGCCAGAAATGGATGGTTATGAAACAATTCGCCAAATTCGTTTACAACCTCAATTTAAGAATTTACCCATTATTGCACTGACAGCCAAAGCGATGAAAGATGATAGAAACAAATGTATTGAGGCTGGCGCAAGTGATTATTTGACGAAACCTATTGATACTGAAAAATTATTATCTTTGATGCAGGTATGGTTGTACCAATAACAAGAGGAAATAAAATTCATGCGTATTCTTCACACAATGTTACGCGTTGGAAATCTTGGACGTTCTATCAAATTTTACACTGAAGTATTAGGCATGAAACTATTGCGTCAAAAAGATTATCCTGAGGGTAAATTTACCTTAGCTTTTATTGGTTATGGCGATGAAGCTAACCATACTGTGATAGAACTGACCTATAATTGGGATGTAGAAAGCTATGATTTAGGCACAGGTTATGGTCATATTGCGTTGGAAGTTGATGATGTGTATCAAGCAGTAGATGATATTAAAAAACGTGGCGGAAAAGTTATTCGTGAAGCAGGTCCCATGAAAGCAGGTACAACAGTGATTGCATTTGTGGAAGATCCAGACAATTATCGTATTGAATTGGTTGAAAAAAAGTTAACTTATTAGCTTATGTATTGTTAGCTGATTTCATGCACATACATCAGGAAAGCAAGGGTTATCTTGCGATGTACAAAATAAAGTTCAGCATTCTATGTTAACTTAACAGTGAAGTCCATAGAAATTAAACAGCATTTGAAATGCCTAAATTAAGAGAACGTTATAATGGAACTCATCCCTCGTATTTTTCAAGAAACGATTTTCTTCTTTAATGAAGTCGCCATTTACCTCCTATTTGGTTTTTTAGTTGCAGGCATTCTGCATATTTTATTTCCAGATTCAATTGTTCGCCGTCATTTGGGTAAAAGTTCGCTAGGATCAGTATTAAAATCAACTGCGTTTGGGATTCCATTGCCCATCTGCTCTTGTGGCGTTATTCCTGTTGCCGCATCTATGAAAAATAGTGGTGCCTCTAAAGGGGCAACTATCTCTTTTCTAATCTCGACACCCCAAGTTGGCGCTGATAGTTTCATGATTACTTACTCGTTATTAGGTTGGGTATTTGCTATTTTTCGGATAATTGCTTCTTTGATTACCGCAATTTTAGCAGGATTACTAGTTAATATTTTCGGTCGTCGTGAACAAGAAGCAGAATTGACCACTTCCAGTTGCCAAATCCCAGTGAAAGAAACATTTTGGGATCGTTTAAAATCTATTTTTAGCTATGTTGAATATGAATTATTAGGTTCCATTGCTAATTCTCTCATTATTGGTATTTTAATTGCGGGCGTAATTAGCGCTTTCATTCCCACAGGCTTTTTTGAAACGTATATGGGTGTGGACAGCAATTTTTGGTCAATGCTCCTAATGCTAGTCATTGGCATTCCACTTTATGTATGTGCATCTGCATCAACGCCCATTGCAGCCTCTTTGATACTTAAAGGCATGTCACCAGGTGCAGCACTGGTTTTTTTACTCACAGGTCCTGCCACCAACGCCATGAGTATTGCAATGGTATTTAAAATGGTCGGTAAAAAAGCAACGATTATTTACTTATTTACAATTTGTGCTGTCAGTTTGGCATTAGGCTTTTTACTGAATATTTTTGCCGATATCTATGGGCTTTCCAGCATTATTTTGGTACACCAGCATGATGTGTTGCCAATGTGGCTAAAAATTGCAGGTTCTGTGATATTAATTTTTATGTTAGTTTGGTTTTATATCAAAACAAAGTGGTTAAACAAATATGAGGTAGTTGAAATGGCGAATAAAATCAGTGTGAACGTGGCAGGCATGAATTGTATGCATTGTGCAAATTCAGTCAAAAAAGCGGTTGAAGCTGTTGATGGTACATCCAATGTGGTTGTGGATTTGGAAGCCAATAAAGTGGATTTTGAAATAACGACGGATGAAAACGTTGACAAAGTTAAATCAGAAATCGTTGCAGCCGGCTATACCATTGCTTAAGAAAAATACACTCAATGTTATTTTCAGCGAATCATGTCGATTTTTCAGAAGTGCAAGATTTATCTTGCTAAACAGATTTTGAATAAAAACTGAAAATGCAATTGTGTTATTTTTATCCGCAGGAGATGACCACATCGCCGGTGTCTCGCAGAGATTTCGTGACGCTCACGGGACGTCCTATCCCTTAGAGCGACTCACGTCAGCGAGACGCTAGTTGATTGCCCCGACACGTCCGGTCTCCATACGGGCAACTCCGCACTCCGTTTCACTCCGCACCTCCGTCACCCTAGTCCACCATGACTTGACGCTGGGATTGTCCAAAAATCCCGAAAAACGCACAGAAGGACTATCGCCCTTCTGTCCTGTTTTCCCGTATTTTTGGACCCCAGCTAGTCGCTCACTACTCGACACCGGCTTCGCCTCTCCATGTCTCGCAGCGGTAATCCATTTGATGAATTGATAGGGGCTACCCCCGAAGAGTTTCAAATGAGTCCTGCGTATATAGCCTATTCTGCTGCGGGTATTGACGCCAGAGGCAATCATGAGCTGGACCAAGAAGTGGCTATTTTAGCTAAAATGTTAGAGCAAAATGCACAATTCCCCGTATTATCTGCTAATCTTTACGATTCTGAATTCTTAGCCTCCAAACATTATTATCCTGCTGCCATTGGTGTGACTAAAGGTTTACGTAGTAACTTACAAGCTCATTAACAGTTTGATAAGTTTTTTAGAAACAATGTGGCATCCAAAACGTCAGTTTTGAACTTATATTTTGACCTGACAGGATTTAAAAATCTGCTAAGTCTACCGCTTTCCAAAAAACACTATTCAAAATGAATATCCTCGTAAATCACTTTTAGTGGTAACGTTAGTTCAACAGTTTCAAACTTCACTGTTTCTACTTCTTTATAGACAACAGGTTGCCAATTATCTTGACGACGATACACTTCTACTTGTTGTTGAGATTGGGCAACTAATACATATTCTTCCAATGTCGCTAGCTTTTGGTAAGTGGCAAATTTTTCAAAACGATCAAAGCGTTCAGTTGAATTAGAGAGTACTTCAATAATTAATTGCGGATATTGTTTAAAATAACGCTGATTATCACTGGTTTGACAAGTGACCATAACATCTGGATAGTAATAACGTTCATCATGAAGCGTCTTGATTTGAACCTTCATGTCATTAATGAAAACGCGACAGGGCCGACCTCGTAAATGGCTACGTAAGTGAGAGGCCAAGGTTAACGCCAGCAAATTATGTTGTTCACTACCACCCGACATGGCATGAACATAACCATCAACATATTCATGCCGGACTTCACTGTACAATTCACCATCCAAATAATCTTCAGGTGAAATGAATTGTATTGCTAATGCGTGAGACATAAAAAATTTCTCCTGCTAGTGATTGAAACTAAAAAGTTTCAAAACCACTTTTCATAAACGAACCAGCCAATAATTGCCAATTGAACTATCACGATTAACCAATAAACTAGTTGGAATGAACGTTTAATTGTTTTGTGATGAAATAGTTTTTGGGCAATTAAACCTGTGGGTGAACCACCAAATATGGCCAAACTGTGTAAAATCCATTCTGGGACTCTCAGGAAAAAAGTCTTGCCTGCAATTAATTTGTCATAGCCATAAAATAGAAAAGTTGTCAGGTTGATGGCAATAAGATAGCTAGGTATAAAATGCAAGCCTTTGTAAATTAGTAAAAAAGCGATGGTTGCTACAATGAATAAGGCAATACTACCATAAAGATAATAAGGTGAAGTGCGTTTTTTAACTGGAATGACTTTCATTGCGGTTACCCCTCGATCAGTTTGTTTTGTATTGAATGATACATTCTGTCCTGGTACTAAATTTTGCTGGCCCCGTATTTCGCGAATATGGACGAAAATATCTTCACTGGCTGCTTTTGAGCGGATAAAGCCAAAACCCCGTTCTTCATCAAATTTAACGACAAAGCCTTCCATTTTTTCCTCCAATGCATATTACAATTGACTTGCTTGCAATTTTTTGATGGCCGCTTGTACTTGTTGAACAGATGTGCCGCCCAAGTGATTTCTAGCAGCAATTGAACCTTCTAAGGTTAACACCTGGTAAACATCTGCTTGAATGACAGTAGAAAAGCTTTGGAAAGTTTCCAAAGATAAAGCATCCAAATCACACTGCTGATCAATACAATGTTTAACTGCCGTACCCACAATTTCATGGGCATCTCGAAAAGGTATTCCCTTTTTGACCAGGTAATCGGCTAAATCTGTGGCCGTGGTAAATCCTTGTTTAGCCGCACTTTTTAATTGCGCTTGCTTGACTTGAATGGCAGGTATCATCTCTGCGTAAACGTGTAAGCTACCTTTTAAAGTGTCTACGGTATCAAATAAAGGCTCTTTATCTTCTTGATTGTCTTTATTATAGGCAAGCGGTTGTGATTTCATTAATGTGAGTAAACTGGTGAGATTACCGTATACTCTACCCGTTTTGCCACGTACTAGTTCTGGTACATCAGGATTTTTTTTCTGAGGCATAATGGAAGAGCCCGTGCAAAATGCATCACTGAGTTCAATAAAATTAAATTGCGCAGAAGACCATAGCACTAGCTCTTCAGAAAAACGGGATAAATGCATCATCATCATGGCGGCACAAGCAGTAAATTCAATCACAAAATCGCGATCACTGACTGCATCCATTGAATTTTGTGCTACTTGTTCAAAGTCCAACAATTTTGCAGTATATTCACGGTCGATAGGAAAGCTGGTACCTGCCAATGCAGCAGCCCCGAGTGGTAAGGTATTCACGCGATGGCGGCAATCTTTTAGTCGCGCTTGATCACGCAGTAACATTTCTGTCCAGGCGAGTAAATGATGTCCAAAAGTCACGGGTTGTGCGCTTTGTAAATGCGTAAAACCTGGCATGATAGTGCTAGCTTCTTTTTCTGCCAATGCTATCAATGCAAAAATTAAACGTTTGAGTTCTGTTTGGATAAAATCAATTTCATGCCGTAAATACAAACGCACATCCGTTGCAACCTGGTCATTGCGGGAACGGCCCGTATGGAGTTTTTTACCCACGCTACCAATTTTTTGCGTCAAGCGACTTTCAATATTCATGTGGACGTCTTCTAAATTCACCGACCACTCAAACTGTCCTCGCTCAATCTCTTGCTGAATTTGATTCAAACCCGCAATAATCTGTTCACATTCCTCTAAAGTTAAAACCCCGACCTGGGTTAACATTTTAGCATGAGCAATTGAACCCATGATGTCATAAGGATAAAGCCGTTTATCAAATTCCACCGAAGCAGTAAATGCCTCAACGAATTCGTTAGTTGGCGCTGTAAACCGTCCACCCCAAAGTTTTTCTATCATAATTATGTGTTCCTACAGAAATCTTTATTTTGCTTAACTTAGTAATATTGTATTTTTGTAGTTAAGCTTTAAAACTACAAAAGGTAAGTAAAATAGGTATTTTACACTGTATTTAAGATGAAATTTATCTATTCACTTCATTTTGAGCACGATGTCGTAATACATGATCCATTAATACCAAGGCTAACATTGCTTCTGCAATAGGCACTGCACGAATTCCCACACAAGGATCGTGCCTACCAGTTGTCACAACTTCAGTAGGTTGGTCATAAATATCAATGCTCTGACCTGGAATCCTGAGACTAGAGGTTGGTTTTAAAGCGATGCTAGCAATAATATCTTGTCCAGAAGAAATTCCCCCTAAAATACCACCCGCGTGATTGCTTAAAAAACCAGTGGGGGTGATTTCATCACGATGTTCCGTACCTTTTTGGATAACGGTGCCAAAACCATCCCCAATTTCAACACCTTTAACGGCATTGATACTCATCAAAGCATGGGCAATTTCTGCATCTAATCTGTCAAAAATAGGTTCTCCTAAACCAACGGGCACTTTTGTGGCAACGACTGTGACTCTTGCACCGACAGAATTACCTTCTTTGCGCAAATCATCCATATAATTTTCTAATTTGGGAACCAACGCCGCATCAGGACAGAAAAAAGTATTCTTTTCTACTGTTTTCCAATTAAACTGTTCAAAACTTACACCCATTGGCCCAAGTTGCGCTAGGTAACCACGAATTTCCATACCCAAGGTTTTATATAAATATTTTTTAGCGATGGCACCTGCAGCAACGCGAATCGCAGTTTCTCTGGCCGAAGACCGTCCTCCACCACGATAATCGCGCAACCCATATTTGTGATAATAAGTGTAATCTGCGTGTCCTGGACGAAATTGGTCTTTTATTTTTGAATAATCTTTAGAACGCTGATCTGTATTTTCAATCACCAAACCAATTGGACAGCCCGTAGTTTTACCTTCAAATACACCAGACAGTATTTTAACTTTATCATCTTCTCGTCTTTGCGTGGTATGGCGAGAAGTGCCTGGTTTGCGACGATCTAAATCTTTTTGTAAATCTTGTTCTGAAAGTATTAAATTGGGTGGACAACCATCGACAATACCGCCAATGGCAGGTCCATGACTTTCTCCAAAACTAGTGATTGTAAATAATTTACCAAATGTATTGCCAGACATATTGATGACCTTTTGGGTATTTTTTTGTTGCTGCAGAATGAGTGATATTTATCCTGCTGCCAAAACAATGAAATTCAGGGTTAAATTTTTGATTATATTACAATACTTGTTGTACATTGAGTCTATTTTGGTCAATACTTTAAAAAGTAAATTACGTTTGCCCTTATGCCAATAATTAAGTGAGTGTCGTACACATAAAAATCCATGGTAAAATTACGATTTTCTAATTTTCAAAATCTCATGAATCCTGAAATTTTCATTAATCAGCCAGAAATAAGACATTTAAGCAAAACGTTACTAAAATTTGCCACAAAAGTACAAGCAACTGAACGTCAGGATGTATTAAGTCTTGTTGATCCTGACTTTCTCGTTGGTTTAAACTTTAATGCCACCCCTATTAGCTTTGCCAACAGTTTATTGGCCAAATTTAAAGAATATAAAGTTTCAGCCCAAATTTTACAACATCCGATGGTAGATTTTTTTGACTTTTTACTGGAAACAGATGCCACACAATATGGGTTTGAAGACCAAGATATTAATCTATGTCGTCAATTAGTTAAAAGAGGTCAGGAAAATCTTAAAATACTAGGAACACGCCATGCAGTTTGTCGCATTGAATCTCCTAAAAATAATGGTATTGGCACAGGTACATTGGTAGGAGAAGATTTATTACTCACGTGTCGCCATGTCATTTTAAATTTGTCCCAAGCTTGGATTCGATTTAATTATTACCATCAAGATAGTTATTCTCTTGATGATTATTACTTCGAACTAGATCTAACGCCAGTCAGTACTTATGGACAATTAGATTATGCATTACTGCGCATTTTAGGTAAACCACAACAGCAAATATTAGCCCTAACCCAAACTCAACTTAGCGCAGAACAAACCATTCAAATCATTCATCATCCTCTTGGTCAGCCCATGCAGGTTGATAAAGGCCATATTCAACAAGTGGGCAGTGATTATATTGATCATGATATTAAAACACGCGAAGGCTCTTCTGGCGCCCCCATTTTTAATGAACATTGGGAATGTGTAGCTATTCATCGTGGCCATCCTGGCATTGGACGTGAAATTCCACCTGACACGATGGAAGGCGTTCCTATTCATGCTTTTTTAGATAAACTAAGCATTTAAAAATAGCTATCAGTTTTTCAGGATAAATGTTTAATGATTAATTGGCACCGCTTGTTTGGTATTGGTTTGACTGATTTATTTGCTTATACTAATTATGAGGTTGAACTGGAAAAAGATTTATCCATCAAACAACAATTTTTGGATGTAATGATTATTGAAAAGGTCAAAACAGAGAAATTACCTAAAGATTTACCCGATGGCCTAGACAATTTAGGGCAACATAATTCTGTTGACTTACAAATCTTTTCGAGAATCTTTAACCAATTGGACATTAGATGAACTCATTGGCCACTACGTTAATTACCGTAAGCAAATCAGCCCAGGCAAAGTATTATTGCCGGTTGACCAATTTCGCTTATACGCAGTGAGTACCTTTTATCCGAAAAAATTGGCCAAAGAAACAAGATTCACTAAAATTCAAGCGGGTGTTTACGAAATTCCATGAAATTCCATGGGGAAGTCACACCATCAGAATCTTGGTGCTTAATGAGTTCTCTGAAACGCCCAATAATGCTTTTTGGCAACTGTATAGCGCTATTCCTAGAAAAATACAGTCCGCTCGGCTAAACTACCGGCATAAACTGTAAAAAATGAATAGCCTTATCAATAAGCGCTGTTTGAATTTTACAAAATGAATGGAGTTATACCATTGATGATTTTGTTAAAGATTGTGCTAGGGATTATTTGGATACATTAAGTCCAGAGGAAATTTTGGAAAAGTTTTCTCCTAAAGAAATTTTAGAAAAGCTTTCACCTGATGTATTTTTGACTGAACTTTCCAGTGAAGAACGTTTGATTGGGCTTTCTACTGAAGAACGTTTGATTGGGCTTTCTACTGAAGAACGTTTGGCCGGCATTTCTCCCAAAGAATTGGAAGAATATTTGTCTAAAATAAAAAAGCACTAAAATAGTTAGCGGTTTTGAAAATTTAACATGCAAAAATAGGGAGATTTTATGCTGAAACTCACCACAAACGCAGCAGAACAAATATTTAGAGCTGCAAAAGCAGGAAATATGCAGGGCTTGGCTTTACGAATTGCGGCAACACAGGGGGGAGAAGATAACATAATTCAATATGCGGTGGGGTTTGATGAAATAAAAGAAGACGATGTGCATATTAATTCGAAAGGTGTTGATGTTATTTTTGAACCTATTTACAAAGAATTATTAAGTGGGACAGTGATAGACTATGTAGAAATAGAACCCAATGACTTTCGGTTTATTTTTATGAATCCTAACGATCCTAATTTTGTTCCTCCAAATGAATGAGGCGGATATGAGTGAATTTGAAGCTAAGAATTGCCAGTCTTGCGAAGGAGGTGTTGCGCCTTTAAACCAAGCAGAAGCTCAAAGGTTATTAGTTGCTTTTCCGCAGTGGTTACTCAATGGGGCGGGTACAGAAATTCATCGTATTTTTACTTTCAGCAATTATTATGAAACCATTGCTTTTGTCAATGCAGCCGCCTGGGTTTCTCATCAAGAAGACCATCATCCTGATTTGGAAGTCAGTTACAATCGTTGTGTCGTTCGCTATTCAACACATGCAATTCAAGGATTGTCTGAAAATGACTTTATTTGCGCTGCAAAGTTGAATAAATTAATAGCGCTTTCAGAGAAAGAGTAAGTTACTTGTGATTTTAAGCCAATGCGATGACTGTTTTAGGGAATTATTATGGAACAACTGAGTAAAATTCTGATTGTTGACGATGAATTAAGCATCCGAAAACAAATTGAGTCAATGTTAATAGCAGACCACTACGATGTGAAGTTAGTTACCAGTGGTCAAGAGTTGCTAGAAAAACTAGGTGAAATATCCCCCGACTTATTGATATTAGATGTAATGATGCCTGAAATGGATGGATTTGAGGTTTGTCGCCGCATTAAAGTCAATGCTCAGTTTCAACATATTCCTATTATTTTAATTACTTCAATGGAAGGCGACAAAGTCCTAGCTGAAGGCTTAGAAGAAGCAGGGGCTGATGATTTTTTACGTAAACCTGTCGGAAAATTAGAATTACGGGCCCGTGTACGTTCCATGCTACGTATTAAAAGACAATACGATGAATTAGATGCAACTTTACGTTTGCGTGAAGAACTATCAAGTATGATTGTACATGATATGTCCAGTCCCATTACTTCTGTCCTCTTACACGCAACGTTGCTAGAAGAAAAAATTACTGATTCCGTTTTATGTAAAGAAATTAAAATGATTCAAATGGCGGCTGAACGACTAGATTCATTTGTCAATGATATGTTGCTTATGGCAAAAATGGAACAAAGCAAGCTGCGGCTCAATCCTACCAAAGTGGATGTCAATGAATTAGCTTTTAATGCAGAGGAACATTTTAGAATTATCGCTCAATCACGAGGGATTGAATTAGTAGTACACCTTCCTGGTACCCCTTTAGAAATAGAATTAGATGTTAATTTATTTCGTCGTGTCATTGCTAATCTATTAGCCAATGCGTTACAGTACTCCCAACCTGACACCACGGTAGTACTACGTTTAGAAAAACGGTATGCTGATGACAATCGCCCTCATTTACGTATGCAAGTGATTGATCAAGGTCCAGGAATTCCTGAAGAGTACCGCTCGCGTGTGTTTGAAAAGTTTGAAGTCGTTGATTTAAAACGTAAAGGTATTTCTCAAATTGGATTGGGACTGACTTTTTGTAAAATGGCAGTCGATGCACATGGTGGCAAAATCTATGTTAAACCCAACCAACCTGATGGTTCCATATTCGTTGTTGATTTGTAACTCACAAGCATTTTAATTATGTTGAATCCTTGGTATCAAGAGTTATGGTACATGTTGGCAGCCATTGCCTTTATGGCATTGTTTGGTTTACTTTTAGGCCAAACTTACTTGTTTTTATTAGTGACTGTGAGCGGCTATCTTGCTTGGCATATGTACAATTTGTATCGTTTAGAATATTGGTTCAGAAAAAGCAAGAAATTTGAACCGCCAGATGCACCTGGGATTTGGGGAGATGTTTATTACTACGTTTATCGTATACAACAACGTAATCGGAAACGTAAACGTAAGCTTGCCAATATTTTAAAACGTTTTAAACGCTCAACTGCGGCAATGCCTGATGCAACAGTTGTGTTAAAAGACAATTATGAAATTGAATGGTTTAACAAAGCTGCCATTGAATTGCTAGGTTTAAAATCTCCTCAAGACAGAGGTCAGGTTATTACCAATCTCTTGCGTTATCCAAATTTTCGTGAATACCTTCACAATGAGCAGCAAAATACCTCCTTAAAATTAACGTCTCCCATTACCTCTAATGTGATATTAAGAGTCCATGTTGT
This sequence comes from Thiotrichaceae bacterium, assembly GCA_016745055.1. Lineage (GTDB taxonomy): Bacteria > Pseudomonadota > Gammaproteobacteria > Beggiatoales > Beggiatoaceae > JADGDF01. Next base: position 13,464 of record JADGDF010000003.1, read on the forward strand.
ACCCTATGCCGGTAACCGTTATTTATTACTTGCTCGAGATATTACGCATGTACACCATTTGGAAAAAATACGCACAGATTTTATCGCAAATGTTTCTCACGAATTACGCACACCTTTAACCGTTATTTCAGGCTTTGTTGAAACTATGCAAGATGTTGAAGTCAGTGAATGCAGCAAGCAATGGGAACGACCTTTGCTACTCATGGCTCAACAAACAGCTCGAATGCATTACATGATTGATGATTTATTGTTATTATCACGTTTAGAATCTGACGCATCAGTGGGTAAAAAAGAAATTATTGATGTACCTGAATTATTACAAATACTATATGAAGAAACGCGAGTTTTGAGTGGCGATAAACATCACAAAATTCATATGGAAGTTGAAGAAAAAATTAAAATTAAAGGATACGCTGAGGAATTAAGAAGTGCTTTTTCCAATTTGATTTCAAATGCCATTCGCTATACGCCAGCCGAAGGAAAAATTACCATGCGCTGGTATTTGAACGAAGACGCAGCCTATTTTGAAGTACAAGACACAGGGGAAGGTATTGCACTTGAACATATTCCACGATTGACTGAAAGATTTTATCGTGTTGATGTTGGACGTTCTCGTAGCCAAGGTGGTACAGGTTTGGGGCTTGCGATTGTTAAGCATGTCTTAAATCGTCACAGTGGACAATTAGAGATAGAAAGTGTGATTGATCAATTTAGTATTTTTCGTTGCATTTTTTCCAAAAAAGTTGTTATTGTTGAGTAAATTTGTCTTTTCATAAAATATAAAAAATTCAAAATTTAAATCATTATTTTAAGTATGCTGACTTTGGTCATATGCTGATATTCATCGCTTTATACAGAGGAAAGCCATGTGCGGAATTATTGGTATCGTAAGTAAATCTAGCGTGAATCAAGAACTTTACGATGGTTTAACTGTATTACAACATCGAGGTCAAGATGCTGCTGGCATTGTTACGTGTGATAATGAACGTTTTTATTTGCGTAAAAATAATGGCTTAGTACGTGATGTATTTCATACTCGCCACATGATGAATTTGCGCGGTAATATGGGTATTGGTCATGTGCGTTATCCAACGGCTGGCTGTGCTTCAAGTGCAGAGGCACAACCTTTTTACGTTAATTCGCCTTACGGTATTACTTTGGCACATAATGGAAATTTGACAAATGCTGAAGCCTTAAAAAATGATTTATTTAAAGAAGATTTACGCCACATTAATACAGATTCTGATACAGAAATTTTGCTCAATATATTTGCCCATGAACTTCATAGACTCAATAAACTAGACATTACTGAAGAAGACGTCTTTACCGCAATCAAAAGTGTCCATCGTCGCTGTCAGGGAGCCTATGCTGTTGTCGGTATGATTATGGGACGAGGTATTTTTGCATTTCGTGATCCGCATGGCATTCGTCCCGTTGTATTTGGTAAACGCAATACTAGTCAAGGTATGGAATACATTATTGCCTCCGAAAGTGTTGCCATTGATGTGTTGGGTTACCAGCTTGTGCGGGATATTCACCCAGGAGAAGCCATTTTTATCAGTAACACAGGACAATTACATAGTCGTCAATGTGCTGAAAATGTGGTTTATGCACCCTGTATCTTTGAACTTGTTTACATGGCACGGCCAGATTCTATGATGGATGGCATTTCTGTCTATAAAGCCCGTTTAAAAATGGGCAAAACCTTGGCCAAAAAAATTATTCGTACCTATCCAGATCATGCGATTGATGTTGTTATCCCCATTCCTGACACCAGCCGTACTGCTGCTTTACAAGTAGCTAGAGTGCTTCAATGCAAATATCGAGAAGGATTAATTAAAAATCGCTATATTCCACGTACGTTTATCATGCCGGGTCAAAGCCTGCGTAAGAAGTCAGTGCGCCAAAAATTGAATGCGATTCATCTAGAATTTAAAGGTAAAAATGTATTATTAGTGGATGATTCTATTGTACGTGGTACCACCTCAAAACAAATTATTCAAATGGCAAGAGAATCTGGGGCTAAAAAAGTCTATTTTGCATCTGCAGCGCCACCAGTGCGTTATCCAAATGTTTATGGTATTGACATGCCTGCTGTTGAAGAACTGCTTGCTCATGATGCGAGTGTTAATGAAGTTGCAAGAAAAATTGGTGCAGATTGGCTAATTTATCAAGATTTAGAGGATTTAATTGCCTGTGCAAGAAAAGGTAATAAATCAATAAAACAATTTGATACATCCTGTTTTACTGGACAATATGTTACTGGGGATGTTGATCAATCTTACTTAGATCGCGTGGCTTCGTATCGTAATGATAACGCAAAAACTACAAAAGAAAACAAGGAATTAGGTGTCATCGATCTTCATAATAGTATTTGAAACAGGCAAAAACGTACCCAATATTTTAGTTAACGAGTAAAAAATTAATTGCTCCATCCCCTTGTGGGAATAATTTCCACGCGAAGAAGGTAACATTCCACATTAAAGAGAAAAGTCTTACATTAATGTTTCCCTTATGTGAAAAGGAAGAGGCTGGAGTGGTTGGTGGATAACCGTTAATCATAATTTATTAAATAAACCATAATTTCACACGTTAAATTGTGACTTTGAAAATATTAGTCTCAAGCAAAAACCAATAACCCTTAATGGCATTGAAAGCGCTTGTGGTGCGTTACAAGCAAAGCACTCTGTAGCTTAGAAACAATGGATGAAATCGTTAAACAAGTAGAATTTTATGAATATTTTGAATAAGGCAACACGAATTTTTCTAGCCTGGTAAATTTCCAGCTAAAAAAATGTTTTACACAAACCATGCACTTTTGCTTATAACTTATTAAATAAACTAGTTTATTACGATTTTATTCTAAAGTTATTAAGCAAGTGCACTTATGTTTAATTTTTGATACTATATTTCTTTATGAAACACGCATTTATTTTTCCTGGACAAGGGTCTCAAAGCATAGGTATGCTCTCAAATTTAGCGGCCCACTATCCCGTAGTACAAGAAACATTTGCCGAGGCATCGGCAGTATTAGGCTACAATTTATGGGAACTAGTTCAACAAGGCCCTAAAGAAACCCTTGATCAAACAGATAAAACTCAACCTGCATTATTAGCCTCAAGTGTGGCAATTTGGCGCATTTGGCAACGTATGGAAAGAACGCCGCCTGTAATGATGGCTGGCCATAGCTTTGGTGAATATAGTGCCTTGGTTTGTGCAGAAGCCATTAGTTTTCAAGATGCCATTAGTTTAGCCCAAGATCGGGGGCGCTTTATGCAAACTGCTGTCCCAGGAGGCGAAGGTGCAATGGCAGCTATTTTAGGGTTAGACGACGAAACGATTGAAAACGTTTGTCGAAAAGCAGCTCAAGGAGAAGTAGTCTCCGCTGTAAATTTCAACGCACCTGGCCAAGTGGTTATTGCTGGCCATAAAACAGCAATTGAACGTGCAGTCATTGAAGCCAAAAAAGCAGGTGCTAAAAAATCCATTTTATTGCCAGTCAGTGTGCCAGCCCATTCCGGTTTAATGAAACCAGCGGCCGATCAAATGGCTGAACGCCTAGCAAATATAACTATTCACTCACCTAAAGTGCCAGTACTACACAATGCAGACTGCTGTGCACAACATACCCAAGCAGAAGCAATCCGAGAATCACTAGTCAAACAATTATACTATCCTGTCAACTGGGTAAAAACCATTCAAACCATGATTGCGCAAGGCATTACCCTGTTCTTTGAAATAGGGCCAGGTAAGGTACTGACTGGCTTGAATAAACGTATTTCCAAGCAATCAATGACCTATCCAACGGATAGCCAAGAAATATTAACACAAGCCACTATCCAAAATGCTTACGCCTCAGCTGATATACATAAGTAATAAAAAATAATCTTATGCTCCTAGCCTATTTGAAAATAGGCTGTTTGCGAAATTTGGCTTTAAATGTTTGTATCCCAAAAAATTTGGAGGAAAGTGGTGAAATTTGATTTAACAAATGAAGTTGCACTTATCTCAGGCGCAAGTCGAGGAATTGGTCAAGGCATTGCTTTTGCGCTTGGTCAAGCAGGGGCAACAATCATTGGTACTGCCACAACAGAAGCCGGCACTGAAAAAATTACCCAAGCATTACAAGCACAAAATATTCAAGGTGAAGGACGTATACTTAACCTTGCTGAAAAAGATTCTATTGATAATTTGATGCAAAATTTGCAAACCATGCCCACAATTCTGGTAAACAATGCTGCCATCACCAAAGATAACCTGTTAGTGCGTATGAAAGATGAAGATTGGCTGGCAGTCATCCATACCAATTTATCTGGCGTATACTATTTAACTAAGGCATGTTTACGCGCGATGACCAAGGCAAAACATGGCCGAATTATCACAATAACCTCAGTTGTAGGTTTTACAGGTAATCCTGGCCAAGCCAATTATGCTGCAGCTAAAGCTGGTGTGATTGGTTTTAGTAAATCTTTAGCAAGAGAAGTTGGTAGCCGTAGCATTACAGTTAATGCCATTGCCCCAGGATTTATCGCAACTGATATGACTGCCAATTTGCCAGAAGCGCATCAAACTACTCTATTACAACAAATCCCATTGAATCGTGCTGGGACAACAGAGGATGTTGCCGCTGCCGCTTTATTTTTATCTTCGCAGGCAGCAAGTTATATTACGGGAGAAACCATTCATGTGAATGGTGGCATGTATATGGCGTAACTGCTTAGTGTCGCCAGAAAAGCTTTTAAAACCTATTAAATTAAAGATTTTTTCCTACCTCTTCTATCCTTAAATTAGGAAGAAAGCGAGGAAGAGTTTAAAAAGTTAAAAAAATATTAATAATATAAAAAGGTTATGGCTAAAAATAGAAATTCTTGCAGTAAATAGATCAAGATTTTTTGTGAAACTTGGTATAATTCCAAAATTCATTTTTCAACAACGAATTAATTACTAATTGACGAACATCCGTGGAGGATAACTTATTATGAGTTCTGTTGAAGAACGTGTTAAACATATTGTTGTGGAACAGCTTGGTGCTAAAGAAGATGACGTTAAAAATGAAGCATCATTTGTTGATGACTTGGGTGCAGATTCCCTTGATACAGTTGAATTAGTCATGGCACTTGAAGAAGAATTTGGCTGTGAGATTCCCGATGATGAAGCTGAAACAATTACCACTGTGCAGCAGGCAATTGATTATATCAAAGCGCATACAAGCTAATGCACTAAGAATGGACTGGAACATTAAAAGGTCGGTGAAAGTACCGACCTTTTTCGTGTTTAGAGAGTGGAGATCAAGTGAGCAAGAGACGTGTTGTTGTTACGGGTCTGGGAGTTATCTCTCCAGTTGGTTTAAATGTAAAAGAAAGTTGGCAAAATATTCTAGCAGGCAAAAGCGGCATTGAAAAATTAACCGCATTTGATGTCACTCATTTTCCAAGTAAAATTGGCGGTAACATTAAGGGATTTGATGCTAAAAACTATTTACCTGCAAAAGATGTCAAAAAAATGGATGCTTTCATCCATTATGGGATTGCAGCAGCAGTTGAGGCTATTGAAGATGCTGGATTAGAAATCAACGAATCTAACGCTGAACGAATTGGCATCGTGATCGGATCAGGGATTGGTGGTTTACCAGGCATTGAAAAAGGTCACCTTACTTATTTAGACGGTGGACCAAGGAAAGTTTCTCCCTTTTTTGTGCCTGGAAATATCATTAACATGATTTCGGGTAATTTATCTGTAAAATATGGCATTAAAGGGCCAAATTACTCCATTGTCACTGCTTGTGCCACAGGTACCCATAGTATTGGAGATGCAGCAAGGACCATCGCTTATGGTGATGCAGATGTGATGATTGCAGGCGGTGCTGAAATGGCCACCAGTCACATGGGATTAGCTGGGTTTGCGGCAGCCCGTGCTCTATCAACGGCCCGCAATAATGAACCAGAATTAGCCAGTCGTCCCTGGGACAAAGATCGAGATGGATTCGTACTGGGCGATGGGGCAGGCGTGATTGTGTTAGAAGCCTATGAAGTGGCTAAACAACGTGGAGCACATATTTATGCAGAACTCATTGGCTATGGCATGAGCAGTGATGCTTATCACATGACATTGCCACCTAATGATGGTGATGGAGCAAAGCGGTGCATGTTAAATGCTTTAAAAGATGCGCAAATCAATCCTGAAGCATTAGATTATGTTAATGCCCATGGCACCTCTACCCCGGCTGGTGACAAAGTAGAAACATTAGCAATGAAAAAAGCTTTTGGGGCACATTGTTCAAATTTATCTGTCAGTTCAACCAAATCTATGACGGGTCATTTATTGGGGGCTGCAGGAGGTGTAGAAGCTGTATTTTCAATCTTAGCGATTCGAGATCAAGTGCTTCCACCCACGATTAACCTATTTGACTTAGACCCAGAATGTGCAGGACTAGATTATGTTCCTCATCAACCAAAGGAGAAAAATGTGGCAATTGTACTGTCCAACTCATTTGGTTTTGGAGGTACAAACGCAAGTTTAATATTTAAAAAATTTGCTTAAAAATCAGTTTTTGCAGCTAAATCACTCAAAACTGAAGTTTTGGACGCCAGCGGGCTGTTCTTTAACTTCAGTTTTGGTATTCAAATCCTTAGATTTGGGCATATTGAGTTTTACCAAAGACATAATTCTTTAGTAGTCGTTAGCTACATCTATAAACTTAACTATGAAAAGCATTATGCGCCTAAAAATATCTTTCTTTTTTACTCAAACTAGTCCTACCTAGTACCATTGAAATGTTGCTTGGCCATTGTAAGCCTTAGGTCAACAAATATTGTTAATACCCGCTTTACTTGGAGATAGCAGTGAATATAAGGGAGTTTGAGTTTTCAAACCGTGACTTTGAAGCCCTACGAAAGCTTGTAAAGCAACATACTGGGATTAATTTATCAGAGCACAAAAAAGAAATGCTTTATAGTCGTTTGGCAAGAAGACTACGTGCCCTAAATTTAGACAGTTTTGCCAATTACTGTAAACTACTCCAGGCAGATGGAGAAGATGAACTCATGCAGTTCATGAACTCGGTCACCACTAATTTAACGGCTTTTTTTCGAGAACCTCATCATTTTGATTTCTTAGGTAAAACGCTATTACCTCAATTAATGATAAAAAATCAAGCGACCAAAAAATTACGTATTTGGTCAGCAGGCTGTGCTAGTGGAGAAGAACCTTACTCAATTGCGATGGTGATTAAAGAAATCATGCCCATAGACTGGGATGTACGGATACTTGCTACTGACTTAGATTCAAACGTTTTAACACGCGGAGCAAAAGGTATCTATGATAAAGAAAAACTTAACGGCATTTCAGAGGCAAGGCTACAACGTTGGTTTAAGAAAGGCACTGGTACCCAAGTTGGTAAAGTCCAAATTTCTCCACAATTACAAGACATGGTTGCATTTAAACGGCTTAATTTAATGCATACCTGGCCCATGCAAGGCCCATTAGATATTATTTTTTGTCGGAATGTGGTGATTTATTTTGATAAACCAACCCAACGCTTGTTATTTGATCGATTTGCCAACTTATTAACGCTGGGAGGACATTTATTTATTGGACACTCAGAAAACTTATTTCAATTAACAACTCGATTTCGATTGGTCCAACAAACGGTTTACATAAAATCTGCATAAAAAGAGCGTACATAGATTTTTATTTAATAAATATAAAATTTTTTGTAAAAAATGCATTGATATTTTCACTATAAGTTTCAATAATAATTATTTTAGGTTTAGCTAAACTTGTAAATTTTTAACAAAATTTAGATAACCATTTACTTAACAAAATGTTTGAGCACAATAATAAGAAAGATGTTTCTAGTTCAACCTATTCCAAAATTGTTTCTTTTTACTAAAGATAACCACTAACCGTCTCTAAACATGATGCAACCTCCATTACCTCGTACTTTACGTGGTTACCGACATATTAAACGCTATTGGGATCATCACTACCATAGTTATATTGCTAAAATTCTCCCAGGCGAGTTTTATGTAACACGCAATGATGAAATCATTACTACCGTTGTGGGGTCTTGCGTTTCTGCGTGTATTCGCGATAAGCTCAACGGTATTGGGGGCATGAATCACTTTATGTTACCAACAGATAACATTAGTAGCCAATGGCAACAAACACATGTTAGTGTTGCTAATCGCTATGGTAGTTATGCAATGGAGCATATGATTAACGAAATTTTAAAATACGGGGGAGAAAGACAATTTCTAGAAGTCAAGCTCTTTGGTGGTGGCAACATCATGTCAAATATGGGTAATATTGGACAACAAAATATTAATTTTGTAAAAAACTATGTACGCTCTGAAGGATTAAATTTACTTGCAGAAGATTTAGGCGATATTTATCCACGAAAAATTCTTTTTTATCCCTTAACTGGACGCGTCAGAGTCAAGAAATTACGTGCGATGGAACACTCCATTGCTGCAAGAGAAACTGCTTACAGACGTAGTTTAACTAAAAAATCAACATCCTTTGATGATGATATTGATTTGTTTTGATGTCAGGAACTAGGAAAATTATAAAAATTTGCTTCCTGTTTATCAAATTTTTATAGTAAATTCAGTCTTCTGGTGCCAACATTCCAATCTTTTTAAGTAATAAATATATTACCAACATAACAAATATGCCAAAAATACGTGTTTTAATTATTGATGATTCTGCATTAATTCGGCAGATGTTGACCAAAATTTTAAATTCAGCATCAGATATTGAAGTTGTTGGTACTGCTTCAGACCCTTATATCGCTCGCGAAAAAATAAAAAAACTGAATCCCGATGTTCTAACCTTAGATGTTGAAATGCCACGTATGGACGGTTTGGCCTTTCTCAGTAATCTAATGCGCTTACACCCTATGCCTGTAGTGATGATTTCAGCGCTTACAGAGAAAGGGGCTGATGTGACTTTACAAGCTTTAGAATTAGGCGCATTAGACTTTATTTCTAAGCCACAAATTGATGTTGCCCAAACTTTGGAAGGGTATGCAGATGAAATTATTAGCAAAATTCAAGTCGCTGCCACAGCTCATGTCAAACCGTTAAAACAAAGAATTCGCAAAGCTGTTTCTCCTCTCAAAGTTCCTCCAAGATATTCTGTTGATGAAATTATTGCTGATAAATCCAAGCAACCCCGTCATCCATTTAAAACCACAGATAAAATTATTGCCATCGGCGCTTCAACAGGTGGCACTGAAGCTATCAAAATATTACTTGAAGATATGCCACCAAATATGCCAGGAATAGTTGTTAGTCAACATATTCCAGCTTCTTTCAGCCGTTCATTTGCCACGCGTATGAATCAAATATCTCCAATGACTGTCAATGAAGCTGAAGATGGCAAAGCAATTGTACCAGGACACGTCTATATTGCACCTGGTAGCCACCACCTACTAGTTGAAAGAGATGGTGCGCGTTATATTTGCCGTTTACATCAAGGAAACCCAGTCAATCGGCATCGTCCATCTGTAGATGTGTTGTTTCGATCTGTGGCACAAAATGTTGGCACAAATGCAGTGGGTGTGATTTTAACAGGCATGGGGGATGATGGTGCAAGAGGTATGAAAGAAATTAATGAAACAGGCGCAAATACCATTGCTCAAGATGAACATAGCTGTGTTGTATGGGGAATGCCAGCAGAAGCCATTAAACGAGGTGGCGTTGATTTTATTTTACCCTTACATGATATAACAAATAAACTAATTTCATTGTGTAATGCACACTATAAGGAAAGATAGAATAAAAAATCTTGCAAAATTTATCTTGCTAAACAGGTTTTAAACACCGAGCAAACAAGTTAACAGAGGGGGTATAGCTGGGCTAAACATAAATTAGGAATAGGAATTAAATAACTTCCATAAGTTTTCAATCAGACCTGGCAGGTTTTAAAAACCTTCCAGGTCTTGTTTCTGATTCCATTTAATTCAGAGTACAATTTAACCTTCAGCAATTGCAGGAATATTATCTGTATTATTGGCTAAAACTTCTGCAATATGATAAACCTTTACCTCTGAGTTTAACCGTTTTAAACGACCAGTAATATTCAATAAACAACCCATATCTCCTGCTAATAATACCTCTGCTTGCGTTGCCTGAATATTTGTAGCTTTATCGGAAACAATGCGGGTAGAAATTTCTGGATATTTAACACAGAATGTACCACCAAAACCGCAACACACCTCAGTTTCCTGCATTTCAATTAATGTTAATCCTTTTACCGTTTGCAATAATTGTCTAGGCTGAGATTTTACTTTCATTTCCCTTAAACTAGCACAGGAATCATGATAGGTGACGGTATGAGGGAAATAAGCATCGACAGTGGTCACACCACAGATATCAGTTAAAAAACTTGTTAACTCGTAACAACGTTCTGCTAAGGTATGAGCTTTAATCAACCAAGATTTATCTTGTTGAAATAATTGGGGATAATGCTGCTTTATCATGCCAGCACATGAGCCTGAAGGCACAACAACATAATCATAGCTTAGAAAGGTATCAATGACTTGCTGGGCAATTTCACGGCTGTGATTTACATCACCATTATTATAAGTTGGCTGACCACAACAGGTTTGCGCTGTAGGCACAATGACTTTACATCCCGCTTGTTCCAGTAGCTTAATGGCAGAAAAACCAACACTGGGCCGAAACAAATCAACTAAGCAAGTGACAAATAAGCCTACGTTAAATGAAGGTTGAGAAGACACAAATTAATATATCATGTAATAAAGCTTAATTATCGCTTTGCCAACAAAGCGGAGGAGTTGCTCTTTTTTTAACAACAAATTTTTTGACTTCCTTTATCTTTGCTCTATTTAGTTCGACGCCTGTAAAATTAGCTAAATGCCTGGCCGTTTCAACCGGATCATTTCTGATTTCTTCAAAATTCACAAAAATAAAGGGATATTGATCTTTGTATTTTTCGTAGAATTGCGTAATTCGGTAGTTGTAATAATTAATTACCCAAAATGCATGAGAAAAACTAATCTTAAACAATTCGTGGCAAGCAATTGCATTTGTCAAAGGATTACGTAAAGTAACGACGAAATGAGGATTTTCTAAATAAGGTAAAAATAGGTCAATCGTAATAGTGGTTTTGGGATTTTTAAATCCCCATAAATCATGAGTAGAAAAAGTATTGACGAATTCTTCAATTTTTGGAGCCATTTTATCTTTTTGAGCCAAAACATCTTCTAATTCTGGTGGCCACCAGTGCACGTCAATCCAGTGATTACCTTCTTGCTTTGGAATAGGTTCTTTAGCTGCAAGCTCAAAAATTTCAGTATTAATTGCGTGAGCAGCTAAACTTTCCCGAAACCCTTTAGGTGCATTTTTGCCCGCTTTACCAAAATCGGCATCCATATTAACACCCAATGCTTGCAAAATACCGGTGACTAGCGTCGTACCACTACGGGCATTTCCTAAAACAGCGAACGCTTTTGACATGTAGCTTTCCCTATTTGGCTGATGTAAAAGTCAAAACTGCTTGCTACAACTATAAATTGTGACTATTGTAAATCAGTACTTTGTTGAAAATCAACTTTCATTTAAGGTATATAGTAAAAAAACATGTTTTTACTACTGTTTTAGCCAGTAACCAAATTCACCTCAAAAATATTGCGCTAAAAATTTAAAAGGAATAATCGACGTGCAAGAAATCATAATATCTCCACCTACCGTACTTGTATTTGCTGGCAATGATCCAACAGGAGGGGCAGGTTTGTGTGCTGATACACAAACATTGGCGAAATTGGGTTGCCATATTGCGCCAGTGATTACTTGTGTGACTGTGCAAAATACTCATAATGCTACGGAAATTTTACCACTACCAGGTAGAACTATTGTTCAACAAGCAGAAACGGTATTAGCAGACATATCAATTACAGCCTGTAAAATTGGATTATTAGGGAGTGCAAATATTGTTGAAGGGGTTGTGCATGTGTTAAAACAACACCCAAAACTTCCCGTGATTGTTGATCCTATTTTAGCAGCAGGTGGTGGGAAAAGCATGAGTAACCAAATAATTTGCGATAGGATATTGCATCAATTACTTCCGCTAACCACAATTTTAACACCAAATTCTCAAGAGGCTAGAAAATTGACGGGCATTGAATCTTTAGAAGGGGCTGCCCAGAAGTTAATGTCGCAAGGTTGTCAAGCGGTTTGTATCACGGGAACACATGAAAATACTCATCAGGTGATTAATACATTATACCAACAACAAGGTGAGTCACGACAATGGATGTTTGAACGCTTACCACATAGCTATCACGGTTCAGGGTGTACATTTGCATCAAATTTAGCGGGACTAATTGCGAGAGGGGAAACAATGATCACAGCCGTTGAAAAGGCTCAACAATTAACTTTTTATGCCTTAAAAACCGCTTTTTTTCCAGGTCAAGGACAAGCAGTACCTAATCGCATAGATATTTAAGCAAATAAGTTAATGCCTATCACCTGAATATTGCCAAATTGTTGTAATTGCACGATTTGTATAATGGATTCTCTCACTAATTCTAAAATAGCCAACAATGTGACAACCGCGCCTGGCCGCCCTTCTTCATAAGTAAATAAATGGGTAAAATCAAGGCAGTTTTCTACCTTCAATCGGTCAAGAATCATTGTCATACGTTCTCTTACTGATAGAGGTTCTCGCATAACATGGTGAGATGAAAATAAAGTGGCTCGTGCCATGACATCTTGCATAGCACTTAAAAACTCTTCCCAACTGATGTCAGGCACTAATACTTCTTCAGGCATTTCTGGTGCTGCTGCCGTGGCTAAAAAGGTATCTCGTTCAACTTGGGGCAGTAAAAATAATTCTTCTGCCACTTTTTTATAACGGGCATATTCTTGTAGCTGTTGTATCAATTTAGCACGAGGATCGAAGTTGGAATCATTTATTTCTTCTACTGAAGGCAACAACATTCGTGACTTTATCTCGGTTAAAGTCGCTGCCATCACCAAATATTCTGCTGCCAAATCCAAGTGAAATTCACTCATCAATTTTATATATTGATAGTATTGTTCAGTAATTTCAGCAATAGGTACATTTAAAATATCAAAGTTTTGTTTTTGGATTAAATAAAGCAGTAAGTCTAATGGTCCTTCAAAGCTTTCTAAAAATACACGTAGCGCTTCTGGCGGAATATATAAGTCAGTTGGCAAAGCATCTAAAGGCGTGCCTTCTATAATGGCGGGTATTTGGTGAGAAATATCAATTTGAGTTTCCATAAATAATCAGGCGTCAGGATAAATTTTTGTTTCTGTTTGCCAATTTTTTACTATATCCTGCTCACTGTATTCTACATTCAACAAAACTACAACATTTCTCTAACATGTGGTTCTGCTCGACGGAAAATAACCCAAACTGGCCCAATTAAACATAACCAAAGTATCAAAGGACGCATAATATTTGACATATCCCATTCAAGGTGTTGGATAGTCCCATGAATTAGCGCAATAATGTCCGCAATAGGATTCAACACTAATACCCATTGCATCGGTTCTGGCATGGAATCACGCATGTATAAAATAGGGGTTACATAAAGTGTAACTGTAATTAAAAAAGGGAAAATTTGTGCAATATCTTTTAAAAACAGACCAATTATTGATAATAAATAACAAAGAGGGATTAACCAAATGGCAATGAGTAAAATGGTAAATAACCCCATTGGTACTGCATGAATACCTTCTAGTAAGCCTACAGTAATACCCATTACTAATGCATACAAAGTCGCTGATAAAAATAGGGGTAAAATCGGTAAAATTTCGATAGGAAAAATGGAACGACGATATAAACTACCAAACTCACTTAAAATACCTAAACTGCGGGTTAAAATTTCAGCAATAAATAACCAGGGTAACATACCAATTAAGAAGTAATCTACAAATACCACGTTATTAGGTAATTTAATTTTTAATACCACATCCAATAGAAACCAAAAACCTAAAATTTGTAAAGCAGGTTGAAACAGTAACCAGGCATCGCCTAATGCGGTACCAGAAGTACGCACTGTAATATCACGCTTAATCAGCAAAGCTAATAAATGGCGATTCAAGTAGGCAGACTGTAAAGGCGTAATCATGCCTAACCAAGTGGCTTTGAGATAGCGAATCACAAAATTATTCATTTTTAACTCATTCGACTCAACTGGGTAGGGCAACTAATGCGATAAACTTGCTGCGGTTGGGCTTTACCTTTTAGCATGACAGGATCGAGTGCTTCGAGTTTTTCAGATGATTTACTCATGTCAAAAGCTTCTATCATTGCTTGCGATAAAATAATTTCTCCGCGTTTTGCTAAGCTGACTAAACGAGATGCGACATTTACCGTATCTCCAATGACCGTGTAATTCATATAGTTAGGTGAACCCACGTTGCCCGTAATAATTTCACCTTTATTAATGCCAATGCCCAAGCCCACATCTATGCCGTAAGTTTCTCGCCAAGCTGCATCGAGTTGTACAAAATTTTTCTGCATGGTAATTGCTGAATTTATGGCACGTTCAGCCGCATCTTCTTGGAAGAAAGGTACACTGAATCCAATCAATAAACAATCACCTGCCATATTGAAAATGGTGCCTTCGTAGTTATAGGCTGATTCTGTCAACATGGTGAAAAATTCGTTGAGTAACGATACCACATCTTTAGGTTTTAGCATTTCTGACATAGCGGTAAACCCACGTAAGTCCGCAAATAAAATGACAGCTTCTTGACGATCTTGTTGATCACCTAAAGCATTTTCCGCATGACCTGGGCGGATTAAAATCTTATCGACAAGTTTGGGGGAAACGTAGCGTTTAAACATTCCCTTCAAATGCTCATTTTTAGCTTCTTCCAATTGTGCTCGTGCTTGTTGGTAACGCAGTAAAGAACGTACCCGCGCCATCAATTCTTCCCTGTTAATGGGTTTAGACAAAAATTCATCGGCACCAGCCTGAATACCTTTAATACGGTCTTGCTGGCCTTCTAACGCTGTAATCAATACTACTGGGGTCAGTACACTGTTTTCATCGCTCTTAATACGTCGACAAACTTCAAAGCCATCCATTCCAGGCATCATGACATCTGATAGTACAATATCGGGTTTTTCTTCATAAATCAGTTTTAAAGCATCTTCCCCTTTATTTGCTGTCAAAACTTGATAACCTTCCTCACGTAAATAAGTACTGACCAACAGTGCATCATAAGGTTGATCGTCCAGTACCAATAATTTCACTTTATCGGGTGATTTTATTTTTGCCACAAACGTAGCTCCTAAGTTGTCTTTGTCCTTTTCTTCCGTATTTGTTTCTGCCGACAACGTTGGTGAAGGTTTAATAATTTCCGTTGGTGGTTTTTCACCTAGTAATTTATACAATGCAATTACAAACAACTGATACTCTGTTTCCAATTGTTCAAGTTGTATAGACGTTTCGGCTAATTGCTCTTGTCTAGCTGCTTCTTCTAAATGTGAGCAGATATCAGCCAATGCTGTAGCACCCAGATTTGCACTGCTTGATTTGAGTGTATGTGCCGCTTCATGTAAGGCAATAGCGTCTTTATCTACAATAGCAACACGCATAGCTTCAACTAATGGGGTCGCATCATTCAAATACGTTTGCACTAAATCTCTAGTAATATCCGGGTCATCTTCCCCAACAAGCTCAATAACCATTGCTTTAACTGCAATAATTAAACTGTCAACTTGTTCTTCGCTAGATATTAAGGGTGTTGATTCAACTTTTTCTTGAATTGTGACTTGAGAATTAGCTTTCTTACTAACGACTTCTTCACCCATCATTTGGGCAATAATTTGATTCAAAATTTGACTAAATTGATGGTATTCAGCCAGCGCATGTTGTACCGGTTGTGCAACACCTGTCATATCTTGTTTACGCCCATGAACTTCTAATATTTTACATACATCAGCCAATTGTTGAGCGCCTAAACTGGCACTGCTTGACTTTAAACTGTGCGCTGCCCGTTCTAGCATGTCTGGATCACTTACTTCTACTGCATTTTCTAAACTATGTGCTAACTCAGCACTACCTTCTAAATAAGTTTGTACTAGTTCCACTACTATTTCAGGCATGTCTCCTGCTAATTCTTGTAAAGCAGCTTGAATTTGCGCGAGTGATATCTCTCTATTTGTGATTACAAAATCATTTGTTGGTGCAGATTCAATAGGCGTAGATATCGTTTCCTTGGTTGTCTCAATGCTCTCTCCATTTAACGCTTTCTGTAATGCTTGGGTAACCTGTTGATACTCAGCTAAAGTGTGTTGAACTTTACCATCAACTTCTGTCATGT
Organism: Thiotrichaceae bacterium; assembly: GCA_016745055.1. Lineage (GTDB taxonomy): Bacteria > Pseudomonadota > Gammaproteobacteria > Beggiatoales > Beggiatoaceae > JADGDF01. Next base: position 29,795 of record JADGDF010000003.1, read on the forward strand.
CGCCTTCGCGACCTTGTTTTTCAAGCACTTTGCATAAATTAGCTAATTGAGTTGCGCCTAAACTGGCACTACTTGATTTCAAGCTATGAGCAGCCCCTTCCAATTTTCTAGAATCATTTTCTTGAACAGCGGCTTGTAAATTATCCGTGAGATCAACGCTTGCATCCAAATAAGTACTGACAAGTTCTTCGGCTAACTCAGGTAAATCGCCTACCAATTCTTGTAGTGCAGCCTGAACTTGTGGTAATAAGGTTGGCATGGGCGTTATGTTGTTGGGCAATTTGATAACGACGTCTTCGTTTGCAGCAATCGAAGTATCAACAATTTCAACTTCTTTGTTAAGAATTTTCTGCAATGCTTGACTAACTTGTTGATATTCATCAAGCACTGCTTGAACCAATATAGGCACATCGGTCATATCTGCTGCACGACCCTGTTTTTCAAGCTGTTTGCACATATCTGCTAATCGAATGGCCCCTAAGCTAGCACTACTGGATTTCAAGCTATGTGCTGCTTGTTCTAGTTGTGTAGGATCATTATTTTCAACTGCAAGTTTTAAACTATTTGTTAGTGTCGTGCTATCGTCTAAATACGTGGTAATTAACTCTTCAGCAATGTCAGGCATATCACTGCCAACAAGGGTATAAAGCGCTGTTTGAGCTTGTTGTAATAATTCAGTAAGGGGTGTAGGTTGAAAATCTTTACTGGTACGAACAGTTTGCTCTTCAGTCTGAACTTCTTCATCAGAGGTAGTCACTTCAACAACAGGCATAACCATCTCAGCGGGTTGTACTGTCGCTTGCACTGCTATTTCATCATCTCTGGTCGTATCTATCCGTTGATTACGACGTGGACATCTCAATAAAGCGGTGGCTAGTTCCTCAGGACGAATGGGTTTGGTCACGTAATCTTCCATTCCTGCGTCAATACATTTTTCGCGATAGCCTCTTAAAGCATGGGCAGTCATAGCTACAATGTAAGGTCGTTCTGCATCATCAGGCCAATGTTGACGAATAAAGTGGGTCGCTTCAAATCCGTCCATTTCTGGCATTTGTACATCCATTAACACAACGTCATAAGGCTTTCGATCAACAGCATCAACGGATTCTCTCCCGTTAGATGCAATATCGACTTGTTGATACCCCATGCGTCTGAGAATTAAAGTCGCTACTTTTTGATTGGTCTGATTGTCTTCAGTCAGTAAAATACGCAGTGGATTTTTTTGCGCTAAACTACCTTCAGATGAGACATGCAATTGTTCCTTATTAGCTCTATTAACATTTGGTTTATATTCACGCTGCGAAAAAACCTCAATTAAACAGTCAAATAATAAAGACGCTTTAACTGGTTTGGTTAAGTAAGCAGAAAAAAGACCCATGCCAATGTCGGTTTGTTGCCGACCTAATGATGTCAGCATGACAATGGGTAGTTGGTCAATGGAATAATTTTTACGAATTTCTTTTGCCAAACTAACGCCATCCATTGTCGGCATTTGCATATCTAAAATTGCTAGGTTACATTCATCAAGATCGCCTAATTTTGTCAGTGCTTCTTTACCCGATAACGCTTCTTCTGAGTGCATTCCCCAGGATTGAAGCTGTAGGTTTAAAATGCGTAAATTGGTATGATTATCATCAACAATTAAAACTTTCTTCCCTTGCAAATCTGTAGGTGTTTTAACGTTTTCTAAAGTTTGTTCAACCGCCGCTTCAGCAATCACTGTAAAGTGGAAAGTTGAGCCTGTATTTTCCTCACTTTCCACCCACATATGCCCGCCCATTAGCTCACATAAATGTTTGCTAATGGCAAGTCCTAAGCCTGTACCTCCATAACGTCTAGTCATTGAAGCATCAACCTGACTAAAAGACTGAAATAAACGATCAATACGATCAGATCGAATACCAATGCCTGTATCTTTTACTGCAAAATAAACTTCAATTTGATTATTAGCAAGTAAATGGGAGGAAACCATGACAACAATTTCACCTTTTTCGGTGAATTTGACAGCATTGCTCAACAAATTAACCAATATTTGGCGTATTCGAGTGACATCACCTGCGACATGAGAAGGGACTTGTTTATCAAAATAGGCAGCGAGTTCTAAACATTTCTCGGCAGAACGAGAGGCAATTAAATCAAGCGCAGCTTCAACACATTCCCGTAGATTAAATGGATGCTGCTCTAAATCCATTTTACCTGCATCAATTTTTGAGAAATCTAAAATATCATTGATAATTGATAGTAATGAATCACCACTGACCCGCACAGTGTCAACATAATCTAATTGTTCTGTTGTGAGTTTTGTATCTAGCAGTAGTCCAGTCATGCCAATGACTGCATTCATAGGGGTACGAATTTCATGGCTCATATTAGCTAAAAATTCACTTTTTGCTTGGTTAGCCACTTCAGCAGCTTCTTTTGCTTTTTGCAAATCGTCAACAGTTTCTTCCAGCTCTGATGTACGTAACTTAACCTGTTCTTCTAATTGGTTACGGTGGTGAGCCAAAATCTCATCCCGATTTTGAATTTGCTGTAACATCTGGTTAAAACCATCCACCAACATACCCAATTCATCTTCATTGTGTTTTTCAGCCCGAATTTTATAGTCATTTTTGCGAGTAATGGCCTGGGCAGTATCTACTAAATGTAAAATCGGTCTGGAAACAACCGCTTGCAATTTTGCCGTTAGCATCAACGCCAACATAGAGGAAACGACCAAAATAGCCAGCATAATATAAGTATATTCTGTAATAAGCTGATTAATTTTCCCTAAATCGGATTGAATGAAAATTGTCCCAATTTTGCGATCAGGGAAGATAATGTCTTCAAAAAGATCAAGAGATTGAGATGTGAATTTAGCACTACGGTCTTGGGCGGGTAATGACACAAAATTTTTTTTATCATTGCGAGTATATCGCGCAAAAACATCGCCATATTCATCGTAAATGATAGCTACTGTGATGTGCTTTTCAACATCTAAGGTAGCTAGTGTTTTTTCAGCAGAATTAGCATCAATAAAAAGTAGAGAGGCCGCAATGTTTGCACCAATTACCTTGGCAAGTACTTCATGATCTCGAATCATGGCACTTCGCAGACTAGAAACTTCGTTGGCAGCAAAAAAGCCTGAAGCAGCAATAAGTGACACAATATTAATAAACATTGTAATCGTGATCAGTTTATATTTTATAGACAGATTAGCAAAAGCTTTCATGATAGTATTTCTGCGTTCCGTTTGCGATGAAGTATATGCAAAGTTTGTTACCGTTTAACAATTTTAGCTAATTTAAGTAAATTTGCACTCGCTTTAAGATCCGCTTTTCTTATTGCATTGGGATTCATAGCTAAACGTACCTTATTGCTAATCTTAAAAAAATTGACCATACCGCCAAGCGGAATAAAATTGTCCACATCACTGACTGTTAACATTGGATATTTTTTGGTCAAGCGCAAAATTTGAATGACTTGGGCTTGTTGGTTGTTGCTAATATAAAGAATATGACAGGTATGAATTTGGGAAGCACGATCCAAATAGTGGAGCTTGATGGGGTGTTTACCTGCTTTTTGGTTTTCAGTCGTAACTTTGAGAAAAGCACCAAAAGGATTCTTACCAAATACGCATAAATTAAATGGTGAAGTATCATTTTCAAATGCAGACTCAGGCCAATAAATAAAATTCACAAAATTATATAAAAATACTGATTTAATTTGATATTCACTTGCTGACGGTGAGCCGGCATAACAAGGAAAGGTTATTAAAGCATACAAGCTGAATATCAGCATATTTAGCTTATAAGGTAACACATTGATATTTAACATATTGCCTACTAACGCTTTATTTTTATAGTTGGGTGAATACTACTTTATTCAAAAAAGTATTGTCAGTATTAACCAATCACAACTCACCTTATGCTTAATTTAGAAGCTATTTTGCTAAAGGTAAGGATAAGGTAACAAATCTGGATAAAATCTTCTCTAAACGTTCAAAAATTATAAATAGTTATAATTATAATGCGAACTTAGAGTTTACTATAATGACTCATTGTAAAATGGTGGCGTTAAGCGTTACGACATTAAAATAGTCTAGTGTCCATAAGGATATATGTTTATTTTATTAATTTGTAATTCCAGTTGATATTTGCATTATACCTGTGGAAGCTTAATTATAGCTAATCATAAAACGATATTCCAAAACATCTAAATTCAAGCTTAAGATAATTTTGCAAATAGGTACAATACATTATTAAGAATGGTTCTGGTAACAACAATGCATTCACTGTCAAGTAGTATTTTTTAGACAATAAGTGCCACTTTTTTATATAAAGTTATTAATATTTTTCAAAATCAAGGTTACAACAATAATCTACTAACTTAGTTGAAAATTATTATATATATATATTATGTATAATTTTATACAACTTCTTTAATATCTTTTCTTTAATTTAAATAGTACATTATAGTATGTGAATAAGTCTGTGGATAACTTATATTTTAATTTAAATATCAATACGTTAGTATGTTAAAACTTTGTGGAGAAAATTCTAATAATGTTAACTTTCAACTTAATCTTTTACAAAGTTTTTACACATTATACTTACTGCATGTCAAAGTTTAGTTTTTTTATGCCATACAGCATACAAGAACCTAGTAAGTTAAATAGAATGCCAAATTTTGATTAGTTTTATGTACATCCACAATAGGAAATATAACTCAGCTTCTTGACACAAAATGATTTAGTTTACTCAAGAATTTTAAGCTATCTGGCTGACATTTTTTAGGTTTTACATATCTAAAGTTATACACATTCTACTGGCAAAATTAAATATACCTAAACTTATTAACTTAGTTTGGTAAGTACTCAAAATTCTGTTTAACAAGATAAAGTTTACATACCTTTAAGAAACTAACATTGGTTTGTCAAAAATATAACTAGATTTTGAATATAAAAACTAACAATAAGGATTTACCATCAAAAACTGATTGTGATGCTTTATTAAATTTAGCATAATGTAATTATTTATATAAGAATGAGTTAGGAATGCCCATGTCAAAAAAAAATAGCTATGCGTATGAAGAACTTCTCCAATGTGGTCGTGGAGAAATGTTCGGACCAGGTAATGCACAGCTCCCCATGCCACCCATGTTAATGTTTGATCGTATTGTTTCTGTCACAGAAAATGGGGGAAATTTTAACAAAGGTTACATGTTAGCAGAACTAGATATAACACCCGATTTATGGTTTTTTGCATGCCACTTTCCAGGTGATCCCGTCATGCCAGGATGCCTGGGACTAGACGCTATGTGGCAATTAATTGGTTTTCATTTAGGATGGTTGGGCGGCCTTGGTAGAGGTAGAGCCTTAGGAAGTGGAGAAGTTAAATTTACAGGCCAAGTAACCCCCAAAAACAAATTAGTACGTTACCATATTCACATGAAACGCGTTATTATGCGAAAGCTCGTCATGGGAATCGGAGATGCTATCATGGAAGTTGATGGGCAAGAAATCTATGTATCCAAGGATTTACGTGTAGGTTTATTTACTTCTATGGATAAATTTTAAGAGGACAAAATTGTGAGACGTGTTGTAGTAACTGGTCTTGGAATTGTATGTAGCATTGGTAACAACAAACAAGAAGTCACTGATGCGTTACGCGAAGGGCGTTCAGGTATAGAATTTTGCCAAGAATATGCAGATTTAGGTTTTCGTTCTCATGTTCACGGTGCAATTCGCCTGAATGTTGAAGAGCTGATAGAAAAAAAAATCAGACGTTTTATGGGAAGTGCTGCCGCTTATAACTATATAGCAATGAAAGAAGCCATTGCCGATGCGCAACTAACAGAACAAGATATATCCCATCCCCGTACTGGGTTAATTATGGGTTCAGGTGGTGCTTCCCCTGAAAATCAAATTCAAGCAGTTGACATTTTAAGAGCTAAAGGTTTACGTAAAGTGGGGCCTTATATGGTTCCAAGAACGATGGCAAGTACAACCTCAGCTTGTTTAGCCACCCCCTTTAAAATACAAGGTATCAACTATTCCATTAGTTCAGCTTGTGCCACTAGCGCACATTGCATTGGTAATGCCTACGAACAAATCCAAATGGACAAACAAGACATTGTTTTTGCTGGCGGTGGTGAAGAACTACACTGGGCTTTAACTTTACATTTTGATGCCATGGGCGCACTATCTTCTAAATATAACGATACACCGCAAACTGCTTCCCGTCCTTATGACTCAACAAGAGATGGTTTTGTCATCTCTGGTGGTGGGGGTACGGTTGTTTTAGAAGCTTTGGAACATGCTCAAGCACGTGGTGCAAAAATTTATGCCGAAATCACGGGTTATGGTGCGACATCTGACGGATACGATATGGTACAACCGTCAGGAGAAGGGGCTGTACGATGTATGCAACAGGCTATGGCTACAGTAGATTCGCCTATTGAATACATTAACGCCCATGGCACCAGCACACCTGTTGGTGATATGCGTGAACTTGAAGCAATTAAAACTGTTTTTTCGGAAAAAATGCCAGCCGTTAGTTCAACAAAATCTTTAACAGGACATGCATTGGGCGCAGCAGGTGTAAATGAAAGTATTTTTAGCTTACTAATGATGGAAAACAATTTTATTAGTGCCTCTGCCAATATTATGGAATTTGATCCTCAAGCTTCAGGGGTACCCATTGTGAAAACATTAGAGGATAATGTGACATTAAATACGGTCATGTCTAATAGTTTTGGTTTTGGTGGTACAAATGCTTGCTTAATATTTCAACGTTTTACAGGTTAAACTTAACTTGACTTAAAAATTTAGGGAGAAAGCTATAATGCAAACTGAAAAATATCATCCTGCGATTCAGACGCTTCATTGGATAATGTTTTTATTATTCGCCATGATTTTTGTACTTGGTGCCGTGATGGTGGAGTTTAAAGAAAGTGAACCGTGGGCCATGTATGGTATTCACAAATCCACAGGTGTACTCGTTTTTTTACTCGTTTTACTTCGGTTAATTGCTCGTTGGACAACGGTTATACCACCTTTACCTTCAGAAATTCCTGAACTAATTCAAGGGGTTGCACACAGCGTTGTTCACTTAATTTACCTCTGTATGATTATTGTACCCATTAGTGGCTATGCACTTTCCAATATACATGGGCATCAAGTAAAACTATACGGCCTTGCTTTGCCAAATTTATTTCCCGAAAATCCGGCTTGGGAAAATTTTATCAGTGATTTCCATTTTTACGCAGCTTATACTTTTCTAGCATTAATTATTTTACATATTTTGAGTGTTGTTTATCATCACGTTAAAGGCCAAGATGTTTTGAGTAGAATTACTTAGGAATTAGATTTTACTCCTCTCTTAACTGAAACCAGTGGTTAAGTATATTGGTTTCAACATTATGTGAAGAAAGCTATTTAACTTAGCTATCAAGTAGAAGAGAGGAGATTATACAACGCTTAGTTTATTTTTTTGCCATCAGTGCGTGGTTGCTTTCTGGTTTTTTTTCTCTCTTTAAAAAATATAAACATGAGTATTGTCAACACTATTTCATTATTATGATTTTATTGGCTATGATACCAAGCATAAAAGCTGGAAAGTGGTACTAAAAAAATAGCAGGTAGCTTCATGATAGTTGCTAGTTGCGGGTAACTACCTTATAGTAAAAACCTAATAACCTTTCTTTATATAAATAGTCGCTTTACCCCATTGATGTTTGTGATATGAACTTAGATTACCTGCAAAAGAATCACAAACTTCTGAAATGTGAGTATTTGGTTTTGAAACCTCATTAATTATAGATATAATAGCTTCTGGTTTTGTGACTAAATCCATATACCTAAATATTTTTACAAGCTTTGCTTTTAGGGTTTGTACCTCAATATTTAAAGTTAAATATTGAATCACATTGTGAATTAGTAGTAAGTCAAACGCTGCATCTTGGATAGGTGATTTATCCACATGCAATAAATCAAAATCCTGAAAAGTTACTTTTTGAGTGAAATTGCGACTGAAACTAAATACATCTTCCTTTTGTTCCTCAAAATAAACGTTCATGCTATTTTTAAAATAGTGGTTAATCGTTGTTTTTGGATAAAGCATACCGTGCCTTAGCTTTTGAAAAATTCTATTATTTTGACTTAATACTGTTACGTGATAGTTTTTGCCTGTTTTATTAGTCCTTTGTAGCATCTGTTCAACGTAAAATAGGGTAGTAATTATTTCTTGTCCATATCCTGCCCCAATAATCCCAATGTTAATTTCATCTAAATGGGTTATATCCCATTGATTAAATAAATAGTCATAAACTTTGGGATAGCGATTAAACATTGAATATTCTGGCCCTATGATTTGCCTAAAGAAAGGGTGATTATCTAATATTTTCAAAATAGGGTGATCTAGGTCAAATTCTGTCACAGCTTTATTAAGTGTTTCCCAAACCTCTGTGGTGGGTATTTGTTCTACAGAAGCTAGTTCGTTATTAATTTCTTCGTAAAAATTTAAAAATACAATTTCAACAAATTCTTCAATGGGCAGTCCAAATGAACCCAATTCAATATATTTGGTGAAAATATCCTTCTTATTTTCTATAGATAACATGTTAGAAGAAATTGATAACAATACTTTTAATAGTAAATTATTTAGCTTTTATTAAAACATAATAAGTTGTTACAAAGCACGTAATATTTTAAAAAAATAAATAAAATATTCATATCCAAACAAAAAGTAATTTTAATAATAGATATTTTTAATCAGTTTAAATGCCTTGTTATGTTTTAACGTACATTATGTGAGTTTGAGCTTTGATGTAAGAATTAACAAACTATTTGGAACTGGGTTATGACAATGTAAACCAAGTTAATTAACGCTTTCATCGAATTTAACTAAAACTCTATCATGGGTGTTTTCAGATCGTAGGTTGGATTGACGAAGGAAGTCCAACCAAAATCAACGATTGAATGTTGGATAGAGTTCGAGTTCGCAAGCTCACGCCAACCTACATGCTATGATTTTATTCAAGCGACAGAACATTTCCCAACGTAAGCCCTAAAATTTATGCTAATCTTCTTAATACAAATCAGTTTTATTTAACAGGAGATTTTATGGTGTTACAGGTCACTTATCAATTTAGTCGTCCATTGATTCCTACCAGCCAATCAAGCCTTGTTGATTTATATATCCAATTCAAACCAATTACTCAAACTGAACCACAACAACGTCGTCCTTTGAACTTAAGTATTGTGATTGATCGTTCAGGCTCGATGATTGGACAACCACTTAAGCAAGCGATTAATGCCGCACATTTGTTGGTAGAACAAATGACTGCTGAAGATACGTTATCCGTTGTTGTTTATGATGATAAAGTAGATACGATTTTTGAACCGCAACTTGTTAAAAATAAAGATATTATCTATACCGTTTTGAGTAAAATTAGAGCGGGGGGGTGCACTAATTTAAGTGGCGGTTGGTTAAGAGGATGTGAGCATGTACAAACACATCATGCAGCCAATAAAATCAATCGCGTGTTGCTATTAACTGATGGACAGGCAAATGTTGGTATTACAGATAGCAAAGTCCTAATCAAGACTGCACAACAAAAATCTCAAGAAAATCATGTTAGTACGACAACATTAGGCTTTAGAGAACGTTTTAATGAAGATTTGCTCATGGGCATGGCTAAACAAGGAAATGGTAATTTCTATTTCATTCAAAATCCAGAAGATTTAGTCAGCGTCTTTCAAATTGAATTAGAAAGTATCAGTTCGTTGATTGCGCAAGATTTGACTACCACACTCGTTCCTCATGAAACGGTAAAAATTGAAGAAATATTAAATAGTTACCGTTATAAAGACAATGGTGCTGAAGGATTAGAAGTCGTTTTAGGTGATGTTTATGAAGTGGAAGATAAAATACTGGCTGTTTCGGTCAATATTTCGGCTGCTCCACAAGTAGGCACGCAAGTGGTGCTTGAATTACATTATCGCTATCAAGCCGTTGTTGATGAAGCGATTAAACAATTTTCACAACAAGAAACCATTGTCATTCCTGTTGATACCCAAGCCACATTTGACAGTACGCCGATACAACAAAATGTGATAGAACAAACTCATCGTTTGCGCATTGCCAAAGCCAAAGAAGATGCGGTCAATTTAGCCGATCAAGGTGAATATCAAACGGCTTCTGAATATTTACATACCATGATTAGTTTTTTATTGAATAATCTGGTAGAAGAAACCTTTGAATTATCTGAAGAAATGGCGCAACTCAATTTCTTTGCTAAACAATTAGAAGACAAACGTTACAATCCAACACTGCGTAAAGAACTCAAAGATCAATCTTATCAATCTAACAATCGCGGTCGTGGTGACCTTAATTTACGCGGTATTTCCACCAGTGATGCAATTTGCGATTTGCCCATTGTCACTTCATCGGAACAAGGTGTTATATTACAATGTTTTCGAGAGGGCGGTAAATTGAGAATGAAAGTGATTTCAAAAGGTTACAACTCTGATTTCAATGTTCAATTTCCACGTCATATTCGAGAAGATGGTGCAACCTATTTGGTAGATAGCGTCGAATTGTCATCTAATGGGAGCTTTTACCGTACCAAAGGTGATATTCGTCTTTTAGTTGCCCCCGGACAAGAAAACATTTATCAACAACGCAAAACCGCTCGTGTACCCCGTTCAACTAAACCACCTAAAGCGTCAAAAGCTCCAGCAACGGCTGCTGATTTGGAAACGACAGATGAAGTGGGTAATGGCGTATTAGTTCAATGTATTCAAGATGGTAAAAAGCTACGCGCCCGCGTTGTATCAGACGGTTATAATCCCAATTACAATATTAGATTTCCACGTAGTATCAGAGAGTTAGGTATTATGTTTGTCGTTGAACAGGTGATTGAAAATCCAAAAGGTGGTTCTTACATTGCTTGTGGAAAAATTAAGCGTTTTATTCAATAAACTCAACGAATAATTGAGGCCAGAATAAAATTAATTTGATACGACTGTCTAAAATTAATAAGATGATTCATGGCAAGGTTAGCCTAGTAGTTGGTGGGATGGTACATTTCCTCGGGTTACTAACCCGACTTACTACTATGTAGAACATCAGAATTTGCAAAACCTAAGGAGCAAGTTATATGATAATAGGTAGTCTATTATCAGTGAATAATCTATGTATCAGCTTATCCGCCCTTTATTATTTCAATTACCGCCTGAAAAATCACATACTTTAACTTTAAATGCACTCAGTTTTGTTTATCGACTAAAACTCTCTAAATTACTATTTGGTAAATCTGAAAATTTACCTTGTACAGTCATGGGGTTAAAATTTCCAAATCCTTTAGGTTTAGCGGCAGGGCTTGATAAAAATGCGGCTTGCATTCAAGGTTTTTCAGCGTTGGGATTTGGATTCATAGAGGTCGGCACAGTTACACCACGTGCACAATTTGGCAATGCCCAACCTCGCTTATTTCGTTTACCAAGCGCACAGGCTTTAATTAATCGTATGGGATTTAATAATGATGGTCTTGACAATTTACTTAAAAATATCAAAAAATCAAACTTTCAAGGTATTTTAGGCGTAAACATTGGAAAAAATGCAGATACACCACTAGAAAATGCCATTAATGACTACGCCGTGGGTTTAACTCAATCCTATCCTTACGCGAGCTATATTGTTATCAATATTTCTTCTCCCAATACTTCAGGGCTTAGAAAATTACAATATGATGATGAATTTGAACTTTTGCTGTCTACGCTCAAAAAACAGCAAGTTGAGTTAGCGAATAAATATGATAAATATGTACCATTAGTTATCAAAATTGCCCCAGATTTAACCCCCTTACAACTAGAATCTATTGCCAAAAATTTATTGGCTTACCAAATTGATGGTGTGATTGCAACGAATAGCACCTTATCTCGTGAAGGCGTGGCTCATTTACCTCAAGCAAATGAAATCGGCGGTTTAAGTGGTGAACCTTTATTTGCAAGCTCAACAGAAATTGTGAAACAGTTGTATCATTATTTAGGCGGCGATATTCCTATTATTGCTTCAGGGGGTATCATGAATGTACAAGATGCCGTTGAGAAAATTCAAGCAGGGGCAAGCCTGTTGCAAATTTATACAGGACTTATTTATCATGGCCACCCACTTATCAAAGACATCTTAACTGATACTCGTTTTTGTCAGTTCTTTAAGCAAACAGTTTGACATCAAAATCACATGACAACACAAACCCGCATTCGTGAAATCCCTTATAATTACACATCTTTTTCTGACAAAGAAATTATTATTCGCTTACTGGGTGAAGATGCTTGGAAAATTTTAACAAACTTGCGTGATCAACGTCGTACTGGTCGTTCCGCGCGCATGTTGTTTGAAATATTGGGCGATGTTTGGGTTATTCAACGTAACCCTTTCATTCAAGACGATTTGATTAATAATCGTAAACGATGTCAGCTTTTAATCAATGCTTTGTATCATCGTTTAGAACAATTTGAAACTCGCGCTGCCAATAATGTTCAAGCGTTGCAACTCCATGCGAGCGCTTTAAAAACTGTCCAACAATTTGAACAATGGATAACTATTCAAGCAAAGCAACGTCACCTTGCCTTTAAACGTTTAAAACTGGTGACACATAAAGACAATATTTGTTTTGACGGTATCTCTCGCGTCGCACACGTCACAGATGCAACAGATTGGCGGGTAGAATATCCTTTTGTGGTCATTAATCCTGACAATGAAACTGAAATTGTACATATTGTTGCAACCTGTATTTCATTAGGTTTAACCATCATTCCGCGCGGTGGAGGGACTGGTTATACAGGAGGTGCTATTCCTTTACAAGCAAATACAGCAGTCATTAATTTAGAAAAATTAGATCACATCAGCGAAGTATCCCAAAACGTTTTGCCAGGTGTGGATGAACTTGTGGCCATTATTCGTGTTGAGGCAGGTGCCATTACTAAGCAAGTTGCAGATAAAGCACTCTCTGCAAATACCATTTTTGCGGTTGATCCCACTTCTCAACATGCTTCCACCATTGGTGGTAATATCGCCATGAATGCTGGTGGGAAAAAAGCGGTCGCTTGGGGAACAACATTAGATAATTTATTTTCCTGGAAAATGGTGACACCTGATGCACATTGGTTGGAAGTACAACGCTTAAATCACAATTTGGGAAAAATCCAAACAGTCAAAACGGCTGAATTCAAAATAACGCGCTATGAAAAAGAGGATAACACGCCATTAGGTGAACCGGAAATTTTACGTATTCCCAGTGCAGAATTGCGTCAACCAGGTTTAGGCAAAGATGTGACCAACAAATTTTTGGGTGGTTTGCCAGGTCTGCAAAAAGAAGGCTGTGATGGTTTAATTACCTCTGCTGTCTTTATTTTGCACCAACAGCCTAAGCATTTACGTACCATTTGTTTAGAATTTTTTGGCTTTGATTTAAATAAGGCTGTGTCTGCCATTGTTGAAACCAAACAATATTTAGAATCGTTGCCTGATTTGCTATTAATGGGCATGGAGCATTTAGACGAGCGCTACATTAAGGCGGTGAAATATGCAACCAAAGCAGATCGGCAAGCGTTACCCAAAATGTTGTTATTAATTGATATTGCTAGCAATGAAGAAAGAAAAGTAGATGCCGCAGCGCAACAAGTTGTCAAATTAGCCAATGCACGAGAGGCCGAGGGATTTATTGCCAGCACTCCAGAAACTCGTCATGCATTTTGGCAAGAACGTGCCCGGACAGCGGCCATTGCTGCGCATACGAATGCATTTAAAGTCAATGAAGACGTGGTTATTCCTCTAGAACGTTTAGCTGAATACAATACTGAGATTGAGAGAATTAATATTGAATACTCAATTAAGAATAAAATTCAAATTGTTGAAGCCGTATTAGACTATTTAACGGGCGATTTACCAGAATTGCAAAGGAAAAATGAAGAAAATTTAGAAGATCAGACAATAACTCGTTTAAAAAAACAAAAAGCTTGTGAACATTTACACCAGGTACACCAGGTATGGGTGACATTATTAGAGAATTTAGATACACCTACTAAAAATATTGAAAAAGTAATAAGAGCCTTCCCGCAAGCCATTAGTTTACAAGAAGACTCAAGCTTTTGTGTGGAAAATTTTATTTTAACGCTGTTCTTAAAGAATACCCTAAGAATCTCTTATCGTCAATCTATTAATAAGCCACTCAAAGATATTTTTATGGGCGGTAGATATACTGGTGTACACCAAAAATTGGATGAAATACATGCCAAAATACGTGGAAGTCGACTGTTTGTCGCTACCCATATGCATGCTGGGGATGGAAATATTCATACCAATATTCCTGTCAATTCCAATGATTACCAAATGTTACATGAAGCTGACAAAATTGTAGCACGGATTATGCAACTTACACGCAAACTCGGCGGTGTGATTTCAGGCGAGCACGGTATTGGCATTACAAAATTACAATTTTTAGAAACCGAAAAAATAGCAAATTTTGCTGCGTATAAACAAAAAGTGGATCCAAACGGCCATTTTAATCAAAATAAGTTGCTAGCGGGGGCAAATTTACAAAACGCTTATACACCTTCTTTGCGGTTACTAGAACAAGAAGCGCTGATTTTAGAAGAAAGTGAGCTAGGTGATTTAAATCATTTGATTAAAAATTGCTTACGCTGTGGTAAATGCAAACCTGTATGCAATACTCATGTGCCACGCGCCAATTTACTTTATTCCCCACGCAATAAAATTTTAGCGGTTGGTTTAATGGTTGAAGCCTTTTTATACGAAGAACAGACTCGACGTGGTATTTCTCTGCAACATTTTACCGAAATGAACGATGTTGCAGACCATTGCACAGTGTGTCATAAATGCTTTAAGCCTTGCCCTGTTGACATTGATTTTGGCGATGTCACCATTAAAATGCGTACCATTTTGGCAAATTATAATAAGCGCCATAAAAATATTGGTAAATGGGCAGCGCTGGAATATTTGAATATTCATCATCCGACAGCGATTAAACTCATGCGTAAAGGCATGATTCAATGGGGATATGCAGCACAACGTTTAGGTCATTATTTTAGCAAACGGTTTTTGAATCCTCGTCCACAAAATACCACTGGCAAAGCAACTGTTACATCACAAGTAATTAATTTGTTGAAAAAACCTATGCCCAGTGATATTCCCAAACATACTTTACGTAGTGCCTTAGGTTTAGAAGATCAAACAACTGTGCCCATATTGAGCAATCCTGCCAAAAATATGGAAGACAGTGAAGCTGTATTTTATTTCCCAGGTTGTGGTTCTGAAAGATTATTTACCCAGGTCGGTCTAGCAACTCTCGCTATGTTATATGAAGTGGGCGCTGAAACTGTACTGCCTCCTGGCTATTTATGCTGTGGCTATCCGCAATTATCCAATGGTGATGAAAAAATTGGCCGAAAAATGATTACAGCCAATCAAGTGTTATTTCATCGCATGGCAAATACCTTAAATTACCTTGATATTAAAACAATTTTAGTCTCTTGTGGGACTTGTATGGATCAGTTGTTGAAATACCAATTTCAGCAAATTTTTCCAGGCTGTCGCTTATTGGATATTCATGAATATTTGTTAGAAAAAGGTATTTCTTTGCAAAACAATACAAAAAAACATTATTTGTATCATGATCCCTGTCACTCTCCCATCAAACACTATGCACCAACGAAAGTTATTTCTCAGTTAATGGGACAAAATGTCCCACTGTCAGAACGTTGTTGTGGTGAAGCTGGTACCTTTGCAGTTGCAAGGCCAGACATTGCCACTCAGGTACGTTTTCGTAAGCAAGAAGAAATTTTGAAAAATGTACATGAATTACAAAATTCAGCTACAACAGATAAAAATGAACAAGTTAAATTATTGACAACTTGTCCTGCTTGCTTACAAGGCTTATCACGTTATCGTGAAGAAGTAAATATTAAGGCTGATTATGTTGTAGTGGAATTGGCCAATCAGTATTTGGGAGAAAACTGGCAACAAACGTTTGTGAACGAAGTAAAAAAAGCCGGCATTGAACGGATATTATTGTAAGTTTAAGTTTTTCTCACCCTTCCTTTGTTAAGGAATAGGAATTTAATAAAACCTAAAAAAAGACCTGGCAGGTTTTAAAAAACTGCCAGGTCTGATTAAAAAGTTATGGAAGTTATTAAATCTTACTTAAACTGAGCCATCCAAAATTGGCATTTTGTTAATAGTTGTTGCTTATTAATGGGATGAATCAACTCGTTTCAACACAATGTGCCCATAATGGACATCACAAAAAGTTTCATGAATGGCTTGTTCAAAAGGAATTTGAATCACATTAAAAGTTTGCTTGGTATCAACACCTGTAAAATGGTCACCTGCTGTTAATGCTTTCAATTGATCAGCGGTAAAAGGTGGTTGTCGGCTAAATAACGCATAGATTTTTAACAATCCGTAAAATAGCCAGTAAGGAATGTGAATAATCCAAGCTTTTGAGCGTATTACTTTTTTAATCGTGCGAATAATATCAACATAGTCAACTTGTTGATCGCCGACCACATCATAAACTTTCCCATTCGGCTGATTCTCAATACAGTGAATGATCATTTTGCAAAAATCTTTATTGTATAAAGGTTGACGCATGTAACGCCCGTCTCCAGGAATGGGAAAAACCGGCACTTTTTGCATAAAACGCGATAACCAGCCTAAATGTTTAGGATCAAACCAACCAAACATTAGAGTGGGGCGTAGAACACAGTGTTTAAAACCACTGTTGACCACCATTTCTTCTTGGTTTTTTTTAGTCTGGGTATAATCATCATCGGCGACTGAGTTCACAACAGAAGAGCTGATATGAACAATATAAGGCACTTGATGTTGTTTGATGGCGGTTAAAATTTGCTCTGTGGAAGTGATATTGTTACGAATAAATAAATCTATATATTTACCTGTAATTTGAGCTTGTAACATCACCACACAAGCCGCATTTTTAAAAAAATTTTGCCATTCACCTGGCTCCGCTAAATCTGCTAAGATTGTTTCAACATCAGGATGTAGTTGTTGCAAAATTTCCAGATTATAAGCATGTTTATCAATAGCAACAAGTTGTGTATAACCTTGTTCTTTAAGTTGAATAACTAGGTTTTGGCCGACGAGTCCAGCAGCACCTGCTAGAATAATTTTTTGTTGTTGCATAAGTTCAATAATGAGGAATTTTAAGAATAGAATACGGGTTTATTTTTACTTGTCAATTATTCTGTTTACCATGTATATGGCGGAAAACTTCTTAATGTTTGAGTGCAAACATTTTAAAAATAGCGTGAAATTATCTATACAAACTAAGCCTGATCGTTTGTAACAAAGAGGGTATAAAATTAAAGCATGAGCAGAAGTACCTGAACTTAGAGTTAGAGTTGTTTTGGAAGATTTACCAAAACACAAGGAGCAACGGCTCCTGTCAAAGGTGTTTGGAGAAAAGTGGCTATTTTTGGTTGGGAAATAAGCGAGTAACTTTTGTAAATTAACCTACTTTATATTAGGTTGCAATTTAGCGGGTAAACGAATCACAAAGGTACTGCCTTTACCAGATTCACTATCTACTGTAATACTACCACCCATGACTTCACAAAATTGTTTAGTAATGGCCAGTCCTAAACCGGTACCGCCATATTCACGCGTACTTGAAGTATCTGCTTGAGTAAAAGGTTCAAATAATTTGCTCACCTGGGCTTCGTTCATGCCAATGCCATTATCCCTGACACCAAAAACAATTTCATCTTCTACAATTTCATTTTCTTCTCTGGCAGCAAACAGTAAAATTTCCTCCTCTTTAGAAAATTTAGCCGCATTACTCAACAAATTAAATAAACATTGCCTAATTTTCATTTCATCCATGTAAACCATGCCTAAATAACCATGTTCTACAATTAAATGGTTATTATTTTCTCGAACTACGCTTTGCAAAGTACCTGCAACTTCTTGTAACACTTTTCCAAAATCAAAGTGTTTAATTTGCAAATCCATTTTGCCCGCTTCAATTTTGGTAATATCTAAAATATCACTAATAATACCCAGTAAATGATTACCCGCAGATTCAATATTATCTAAATCTGCCACACAATTTTGGCAACCTGGACATTGATTATCCGCCGCATCTTCTTTAAGTAAGCTACTGTAACCAATAATCGCATTCATAGGCGTGCGTAATTCATGACTCATATTAGCCAGAAAGCGAGTTTTTGCATGATTGGCAGCTTTTGCTTGTTCGGTCGCAGACTGAGCTTTCATGGATGCCATGGCCAATTCTGCAGTGCGCTGTTCTAATTGGCGTACTTTTTCAGCTAATGCGTAATTATATTCACGAATTTGCAAATCAGTAACCATTTTTAATAAATCAAGTACTGTGCCCATGCCTTTATAATAACTTTCTTCAGTAATAATAAAGTCTTGTGCAATCGATAATTCCATATTTTGGGTAATATATTGGCTGGCAACTTCCACGGGTAAATTATCTTCGATGATAATGGGATTGGTATCCATAAAACGTGAAATGGGTTTTCTGCCATGTAAATCGCGCCCATAAGGATTAAGAAAAATATCCATAAGTTGATAGCGATGCACAATACCCACAGGCATACCTTCATGCACAACAGGCAATGATTGTAAATTTGGATTGGCAAAAAACAGTTTACTCACTTTTTCTACTGTATGATCGGGCTTTACATAAGTCCGTGGTTTTGCCAAAGTAGAAACGATTTCTTGCATTTGGTGATGACGATTTTTCATAGAAAAATAGATGCCGTTAGTTAACATATGTCCCTCCTAACCGGCTAACTGCTTGAAAACCTAATATTTTGTGTGAGTCTAGCAAAAATATATGACAAAATTGTTTCAAACACATTGATTTTTCAATTAAAATACATAAATTACCAAGCAAAATAGTAAATATTATGATATTTCCGTTTGAATCTGCCAAATCTTATCAAACATGGCGTGAAGCTAAATTAGCCAATTATCCAACCCATTTGGAAGAATATTTAGTTTCTATTGAAAATCCCTATCATTTAACAGAGATAGAGCGCCATAAACTACAGAATTTATGTTGTAAAACTAATATGGCCATTTATCAATTTAAAACGGAGATTGATCAAAAATCAGCCTTGCTCGCATTCGGTAAACAACTGGGATTACAACAAATTGATCGTACTTTAAGTTGTGAAGACGATGAAGGTATTTCAGACATACAGGTGGCTAAAACAGGTCAATCGCAAGAATATATTCCCTATACGGATCGTCCAATTCGTTGGCATACGGATGGATATTACAACCATTTAGAACAGCAGGTACTCGCTGTTTTACTACACTGCGTTCGTCCAGCATTAGAAGATGGCTCAAACCAATTGGTTGATCACGAAATTGCTTATATTCGATTGAGAGATGAAAATCCTGAATTCATTCCTGCTTTAATGGGAAAAAATGTAATGACAATTCCTGAAAATATCCAAAATGGAAAGGTTTTACGGCCTGAACAAACTGGTCCAGTTTTTTCAACTCATTTGGGACGATTACATATGCGTTATACAGAGCGTAAGCGGCATATTGTTTGGGAGCAAAATCCACTGCTCAAAGAAGCGATTGCCTGTTTAACTGATTTTTTACACGCAAATTCACCTTATATTTTGTCTCATACCTTGGAAGCAGGGCAAGGTTTAATTTGCAATAATATTTTACATAATCGTGCTGCATTTATGGAAAGTGAAGCAACAGAACGACAAAGGCTACTTTATCGTATTCGTTACTATGACAGAGTTGATTGTAAGATGTAAATAGATGTAAAACTCTGGTGTCTCGCAGAAATTTCATGATGCTCACGGGACGTTCGAGCAACTCACGTTAGCGAGACGCTCGTTGATTGCCCCGAGCCGTCCGGTCTCCATACGGGCGACTCCGTACTCCGTTATTTGAGTACTCCATGACTTGACGCTGGGCTTGTCAAAAGCGGACGATGCCAACGACCGTCTGACCCAGCAAGGTGGGGTGATCTATCAATACGATAAGAATAGCAATACCATGCGTGTTATTGAAGAAGGCAATATCCTGCATCATCGTTACGATGGAAACGATCGTTTAATTGAAGTGGTCACTGAAAAGAATGGGCAAGTTACCAGCACGGTGAGTTATGTCTATGATGCTGAGGGAAATCAGGTACAAGCCACTGCCAAAAATTAACTCCCAATGTTTTGAAACCATTTGAATGGGATTAGTCATTGTCTAAGAACCTACTTAAAAGACTTTAAACAGGTTCTAAAAAAATTTTCTAATTCTATGTAAATTTAACCACAGAGACTAACAAATTTTTATTTGTCATTCAATCCTAGTATACGGTAATTATAGCGTTTTCAAATGCTTGTGCTGAGAAAAATTTCATTTAAATTCATATCGCTACTTACAATATTTTTATATTTTATATAAATATAATTATTTATCTTGGTTGATATACTTTTCTGAAAAAGGTATTTTGGGGCGTGATTTTGGGAACGAGGTTACTTTGTCCAGATGCAACAATAATTAATTACATCAATCCCTCCTTTGATTAAGGAGGGAAGTAGGAGTGGCTGGAAAAATTATCTTATGCTGAAGAAGCTTTTTTCTTCCCAATAGCGATTAGCAAAGGTGGTAAAAGTAAAAAGTCCAAAATAAGTGCTAATGCGATTGTAATTGCGGTCAATAATCTCATACCTGCGTTTATTTGGAAATGAGAAGTCGATAAAATTAAGAAACCTGCAATTAACACGACCGTGGTAATCCATAACGCGGTACCAACATTGTGAAAGGCATAGCGGACTGCTTCAATGGAATCAAAGCCATTTTCTCGTCTTGCACGTAAATACTTGCTGATAAAGTGAATCGTATCATCCACCACAATACCCACTGTCATACCCGCTACAACTGAAAGTGCCATACCGACTTGGCCAACAAAAATGCCCCATACCCCAAAAGCCACAGCGGCAGGTAAAATATTTGGTGCTAAGCTAAGCATGCCGTATTTAAAGGATTTTAGAGCAAAAATGAGAATCATGGAAATTAGCACTAATGCAACACCAGCTCCAGTCAACATTGCTCGAATATTAGAATAACCAATATGCGCAAACATGACTGATGTACCACTGCCAGGTGTGATCATTGAAGGTAAAGCATTTTCAGCTAACCAGTATTGGGCACGATTTTCTAACGCTAGTAAATCATTGGTGGATAAAGTCTGTGTCGTAACAGTGAAACGGGTAGCCGATTTATTCACATTGATTTGATTATTTAAGTCTAAGCCATAAGGCAAAGACATTTCATATAGCAGTAGGTATTGAGCTGCGAGTTCCCGATCTTCAGGTAAACGATAATAATCGTTATCGTCAGCATGCATATTTTTATTTAACCGTTTGAATATGTCTGTAATTGTATTAACATGCATGACTTCTGGCTGCTGTCGATACCAATTAGCAAAGGCTTCAACCGCATTTAAAAATTTAGGTTCGCTAACTGCATTAGGTTCTCCCGATGAAAGTGAATAATCAATGTAATACAAACCGGTTAAATTGTCGGTGGCAAAGTCAGTAGCAACCCGAAAATCAAAGGTTTCATCAAAATAATTAACGAATACATCATTGAGTTCATTTTTAGGGATAAATGCAATCAGAGTAACAGTGATTAAAGAGACGCTCCACAGTAAAGTTTTACGTTGTTTTACCACAAAACTACCCAATTTATCCATGATTTGAACCTTACCTTTTTTCTCTGGCTTTGCTCTAATAGGCATAATTGCCATGAAAGCTGGTAGGAAAAAGATTGAAAATATAAAAGCAAAGGCAACGCCAATAGAGACAATATTACCCAGATGCCGAAATGGAGGTACTTCGCCAAAATTTAAGCTTAAAAAACCAATAAGTGTGGTTAAGCTAGTCAAAAAGATAGGTTGAAAATTAATGCGTAGGCTTTCAACAATTGCTTCCAATTTTTCACGAGCGTTAGCACGCATTTCATGGAATATTGTGACTAATAAATGCACACTGTCCGCAATGGCTAAAGTTAAAATAATGGTGGGTGCTGTCGCTGAAGGCGGACTGAGTACAATACCAATCCAACCTGACATGCCCATCGCACAAACAATAGAAAAAAAAGTAACAATCAATGTTGCCAATGTACCAAAAAAACTGCGCAATAGTAGTCCCAGCATAACAATCATGACAAGGTACATCATGGGTATTAGCGTTGACATATCCTGTTTTGAAGCCACAGGAAAGTTGTTATTCATCACAACCATTCCTGTTAAATATATTTTAATGTGAGGATAACGGGCTTCAAAAGTTTTAACCAAATCTTCAGAAAATTCAATGACTTCAGGGACTTCTTTTGCAGGTCTTTTGCCAGGTAGTTGCGTTGTTATATTTACGCCTGTGACATGGGCTTTGGGAGAAATTAAACGATGTAAAAGTAGCGGCTCTTGTAAAGCAACTTCTTTAATTTTAGTAATTTCTTCTTCCGATAATGTTTTTCCATCAATCACCAAATCTTCGACAATTAAATCGTCTTCTTCGGCGTAGGTATGCTGAAAATTGCTGATAGAATCTACACGAATAGAAAAGGGAATTTGCCAAGCTTCGTTAGTTAGCCATTCAACAGCATCTAAAGTTTGTGGGGTAAACACCTGATTATCTTTAGGTGCCAACACAAGCAGTACATTGTCGTTCTTGGTGTAAGTATCCTGAAGCTCTTCAAAGGCTGCACGATGTGTATTTTCAGGACTAAAGAAAATACGATAGTCAGTGGTGAATGTTAAATGCTTTATCCCACTTGCTGCTAGCGCAATAATAAGCAATGAGACAATAAAAACCAAATATCGCCAGCGAATTAGCCACCAAGCGTAACGTTCAACCATAAAAAATTCTCCTGCTTGTGAATATTAAGTGTAAACAGTATATAAGGTTTTATTTGTGAAGAGGATATTGTTTTTTTCTTTACTGGTATAGTCAATTATTTTTTGGTAATAAAATTAACTAAAGTGTTGATAGCCCTGGCCTTTAGGTGTAAAAGTCATACCTTCAGGTGTGATGCAACGTATGCCAGGCGTAGATTCTATAATACCGATTTTGCTGTAATTGCTTGTACTTAATATATCAACAAGTAATTTTTCTCGGTTGGGGGGTACAGTGAAGCAAAGTTCGTAATCATCACCCGCAGTTAAAGCTAATTCCCAAGCTTCAATTGGAGATAAAGTGGTGCTAATTGCTTCAGATAAAGGGAGCTGTTCTAGGTCGATTTGTGCACCGACACTGCTCATCGTCAAAATATGCCCTAAGTCTGCAATGAGTCCATCGGAAATGTCAATTGCACTTGTGGCAATACCCCGTAAATTCTGCCCTTCAAGCCAGCGAGGTATGGGACGATTTAAGCGTGCTTCGGTATAATAGCGAAATGATTTTGGTAAATTGATCTGTCCTAAAATTGAGGCCAGTCCTAAACCTGCATCACCCAAAGTGCCTGTAACATAAATACCATCTCCAGATTTAGCACCTTGCCGATGTAAGGCTTGGCCAAAAGGAACCAATCCGGCTGCTTGAATTGTGACTGTTAAGGGACCCTGGGTTGTATCGCCTCCAATTAAATTAATTTGCGCAATTTCAGCAAGTTTGCTCAATCCGTAACTAAACTTGCTTAACCAAACTTCTTCAATCTGTGGACAAGTTAAAGCTAATGTCATCCAAACAGGCGTTGCCCCCATTGCGGCTAAATCACTTAAATTCACTGCAAGCGCTTTATAAGCTATATCTTCTGGTAAAGTTGTTTCGGGGAAATGTACACCTGCAACCAATGTATCAATGGTTATTGCTAATTGTGTTTCTTCAGAAAGATTATATAAAGCTGCATCGTCTCCTACACCTAAAGCAATATTATTTTTATTAGGGAGTAGGTTAGAAAAATAACGTGCAATTATATCGAATTCAGCCATTAAAATATCTTCAGCCATTAAAATATCTAAGGAATGCAAAACTCACCTTGCTAAAAAAGTTTTGCACACCAATTAAATTGAACAAATGTTTGCCATAAATTATCTGACTACCATAATCAGTGCTTTTTTGCCAATGGGCATTGTTGATACAATTTTCTGTTGTTTAAGGTCAATTTTACCAATAATACTGTCCAGAGTATTGATAGCATATAAATAACCACCATCAGGGGTTAAATATGCAGAATGCGCTAATTTTTTGCCTTTTCCAACTTCAATATTGTTAATGACTTCTTGTTTTATGAGGTCAATGACTGTCACAATATTATCTTTATGAGGAATAATATAGGCAAATTGTCCATTTTTACCAAAATAAGTATGTCCTGCCCCCATACCTGCTTGTAGTGTTTTGACAATTTTCATCGTGTTATGGTCAATGATAGTCACAGTTTTACCCCCTTCATTACAATGGAAAAAGTAACGTCCACTGTTATCAAAAGCACCATGATGGCCTTTAGCTTTTTCACCATTGACAAGTGAAAGAGGTATGTTTTTAAGTACTTTATCAGTTGCCACATCAATAATTGAAATTGAAGTGCCTCCCACTTTATTTTTTTCGTGGGCCACATAAAGTTGCTCACCCGTTTTATCTAAGGTAAAGTGGTGTATTGAACCTGCAACGGGGATGATTGCCACAACTTTGAAGGTTTGCGCCTCTACTTTGACGACTGTTTGATTAACATTATCACCAATGTACACAAATTTGCCATTTTTTGACCAGTAAGGATGCTTACTTCTTTTAGTTTTTGTACCTTTAGGTTCTTTTCCTATGGAAACAGAGGCAATTACTTCATCTTTTTCTGTATCTATGAAGGAGACGAGTAGTGCATCTTTATAACCGACAGCTAATGTTTTTTTATCTGGAGAAATAGCGAGTTGAAAGGAAATAGCTGGCAGTTGAATGTGATTAATTACTTTAAAATGATTGCCATCAATGACAGTTAAAGTTTGGCTACCTCTGTTATTGATATACCCTTTGCCTGTGTTGTTAAATACTAATGCGTGAGGAATTTTGTCAGTGTTAAGTATAGCAATCGTTTTTTCTTGCTTAAGGTCGATAACCAGTAGGCTATCATCTCCTTCATTCGTCACATAGGCAAATTTGTTTGGCTCCCACGCGATTTCAGCTTGTGTTGCTGATACAAAACTACTCACTGGAACTAATAAAACAAATATTACATAAGCGATTGTTTTCATATTCACCTACCTTGATAATGTACTTAAAGTTTCACCAAAAATTAAGTAAAAGATGATTCAATAAACTGGTAAATCTGGCAGATATTAAAAATCTGCCAGATTTAGTTTATACGATTACTTGGCCTTCTTCCCTAATTAAATGCCCTTCTCAGAGGATTACCTACAGTTAAACTGGTATGGCTACTGGTTTTTTTGATGCTACGTTTTTTAACGTTTAGACCATGTTTTTTTAATAGACGATAAGTATTACGTTCACTAATACCCATTGTTTGGGCCACTTTTAAACGGTGTCCATCATATTTGTCCAGTAATAGGGTCAAATAGTATTGCTCAATCTCTTCCAATGTAGGCTCGTGATCAAATGCTAGTTTAAACCCTTTAGCATCATCAAGCATCTCAACTGTTTTAGGTAAACTAATTTCGTTGGGTTCTGGTTCTTCTGGTTCTTCTGGTTCTTCTGGTTCAGCTTCTGGTAATTGTTGACTAAATGAATCACTGACGAATCTGTCGTTAATGGTTGTCGCATAGCTGTTAGTCGTGAAAGTGAGATGCTCGGGTAAAATAGTTTCCTCGTCACCAGAAAGAATAATGGCTCTTTCAACAACATTTTTTAACTCCCGCACATTACCAGGCCAAGCATAGGCCACCATTTGCTTCATTGCTTTTGTAGATACTTTCTTTTGTACCCTTCGAGAAAAACGATGATTGTCAATAAAATACTTAACTAATAAGGGAATATCGTCTGTTCTTTCTCGTAAAGAAGGAACCGTCAGTACAAAACCACTTAAACGATAGAATAAATCTAATCGAAACTTACCTTCTCGACTCATGTGTTCTAAGTTACAATTGGTCGCAGCGACAATACGCACATCTACCGTTAAATCTTTATTGCTTCCCAACCGTCGAAAAGTGCCAGTTTCTAAAACGCGGAGTAATTTAGCTTGAATGGAAGGTTCAATTTCCCCAATTTCATCTAAAAATAAGGTGCCACCATCAGCGCCTTCAATTAAACCTTTTTTTTGTCTATCTGCGCCAGTAAATGCCCCTCTTTCATGGCCAAATAATTCAGATTCAAACAGTTTTTCTTGTAGTGAACAACAGTCTAATGCAACAAAATTGCGATGGGTTCGATCTCCACGATTATGAATTTCTGCTGCAACCAACTCTTTTCCTACACCACTTTCACCTTGAATAAGGACACTCATATTAGTAGGAGCAACTTTATCAATATGATCAAAAATTCTGGTCAAAGAACTGCTTTTTCCTACCATACGTTTATGCTGACGTTTATTTTGTACTTGAGATTTATAAAACTGATAATCATTGCGTAAAGCCGTATTCTCCAAGACTCTTTTAATAGTAACCTCCAATGCATCAATGTTGATAGGTTTAACTAAATATTCGGCAACGCCTGCTTTAATGGCATCAACAGCATCTCGAATAGAACCATAGGCTGTGAGCAGTACCACAGGCACAACATTATTCAGTTCTTTAAACAGATCCATGCCGCTGCCATCTGGCAAACAGTTATCCATTAAAATTAATGCTGGTTCATTATTAGTTAAAAAGTTGCGGGCTGCCGCAAGAGAATTGACAAAGGCTGTATGATAACCTTGTTTTTCTAAGCTTTGACTCATTAAATCGCTTAACAAGGTATCATCTTCTACAATTAAGATGGTAGGGGTTGTCATTATCTCACCTCAGAGTGTTTTCCCATGTATTGAGGTAAAGTGACAGTAAACTGTGCGCCACCTTGTGGATGATTGCTCGCTTCAATGCGGCCTTGATAACGTGTCACGATACTCTGGCTAATGGCTAATCCCAGTCCAGTACCTTTAACACCATCTGCTCGATGGCTAAAGAAAGGATCAAAAATTTTGTTAATAATCTGGATAGGAATCCCCTTGCCTGTGTCCTGAATAGTTAATTGAACGTTATGATCAATGCGATGTACCGAAATATCAATTACGCCACCTTGAGGCATTGCATGAAAAGCATTTTGCATGAGGTTTAATACTAACATATGTATATCACTTTCTGAAGCAAGCACACGGTTTTCACTTTCAGTTAAATGCGTCTTGATTTCAATTTGACGAGATTGACTTTCGTAAGCTAGCAAGGATACTGTCTCTTTGACTGCATCATTCAATGCCACTAATTGGGAATTTCTTCCACTGGGCGTAGAAAATTTGAGTAATCTTTGTGCCACTTCAATGCAAATATCAATTTGACTATCAACAATCTGTAAATAATGTTTGACATCATGCCATTCAGAAGTTGGTTGTTCTAATATTCGTAAAGTATTTTGTAAAGCAATGCGGATTGCAGACAGTGGATTATAAATTTCATGAGCAACGCCAGCAGCTAATTGACCAACAGCAGAAAGCTTTTGTTCATGTGAGAATTCGACTACCTGACTTAAGTCACGAATTGACTCAACAACTAAAGTTGTTTGCTGATTATTTAATTGTACAACCATGGGTGCAGCACATACCTCAACCTGTAAACGCTTATCTCCTTGACATTTATACTCAGTCATCAGTTTAATTGGTTGATGAGTTTGCGGAACTTCATGGATTGGACAAGTATGCAAGGTGGCCGGGCAAGGCTGTTCTCTTTGATAACAAGAATAATAACAATAAGTATCAAGGCTGTCTGTAATGCCCAATAGCTCATGATAAGCACGATTGGCAGCAATAATTTTGTAATCTTGGTCAATCACTCGGATACCATCAGGTACTGCATCAATCAACGATTGTAAAAAGCATTTTTGTTCTTCAATTTGGCGTAAACTTATTTGTAAGTTAGTTGCCATTTGATTAAAGGTTGTAGCAAGGGTTCCTAGCTCGTCACGATTGGCAATATTTACTCGAGTATCAAAATCTCCTTGAGACATCAAACGGCTTGCATGCACTAATTGACGAATTGGCGATAAAATAAAGCGGTGCATAAAACCGCTTAACGTCAATAAAGCAAGAATAACAACCAAACTACCAGCTCCAACTAAGAATAACCCACTTTGAAAAGCGCGTTCTCGAATAGTACTTGCATCATAATCCACAAATAATATCCCATTAATCGGGTGATCTTCCAATGCGCCGTGACAGTCGATACATAGTAATTTATTATTAACAGGGTTAATGCTGCGTAAGACTTCCTCACCGTGTTCATTGGTAAAAAATTGGGTGGTTGGTGCACGTAATTTGAAATAATCATTGACTTCTTCCACATATTGACCGAGTTGCATATCACTGGAAGCAAATCTCACTTCACTGGCGGGATTAATAATAAAGGCATTAAGAATGCCTTTTTGCTGACCCAAACGAATAATAATATTGCGCAGTCCTTCTAAATCCCTTTTTAACATTGCGTTTTCTAAAGCAGCTTGTAATAATAAATTAACACTTTCTGACGCAGAGCTACGTTCTTGTGCTAATTGGCTACGATAAACGGAAACGAATAAGAGAAGGAAAACAAGAGATGCAGTTAGTAATGCCATACTAATAGCAAAGATGAATTTATATCTTAAATGG
Source organism: Thiotrichaceae bacterium (assembly GCA_016745055.1). Lineage (GTDB taxonomy): Bacteria > Pseudomonadota > Gammaproteobacteria > Beggiatoales > Beggiatoaceae > JADGDF01. The sequence goes on from JADGDF010000003.1 coordinate 58,597, forward strand.
TTATCTATCCATGAAGAAATGTTAAAAAACATTGAATTCCTCAATATTTTATGAAATGAAAACAGTCAATAATTAAGGTTTTAATTGCTTAATCTAAATACTTCAGCGTCAATGGATAGTTATAGTTTGATATAGCAGGTAGTATACGCTATCTAAACGTACTTTACGCATAAATGCCTAGATTGCTAAGTTTAAGGTAAAAAACTGGAAATTACAGCAAAGTATTTTTATAACGTGAACAAACAATGAAAACATTGACACGCTTTAACTTTGTACTACGGTAACTTATTTAGCGTTCAAAATGTTAGTTTTAGATGATTAACTCTAAACAAATTTAGAGATTTAGACTCGGCTTCTTAATAAAGGAAAACTATATAAAGGAAAACTATGAATTGTTTTAATCATACTGATAGAAATGCGATTGGGTTGTGTAAATTTTGTAGCGAGGGCCTGTGTCACGCATGTACTACCGATCTTGAGCATGGGTTGGCATGCAAAGACAAGCATGAAAATCAGGTAAAAGATTTAGATATGGTAATTACCAAAAACATTAAGGTTTATGCATCTGCCTCTAAAAATAGTTTAATGGCGCCACTTTTTTATTTTTTTGCAAGTTTAGTATTTGCGGGGTTTGGATATTTTTCTAAATCAGGCGTTTTTGGCCTACCTTTATATTTTAGGTACAGGATTTATTATATTTGCTGTTATTGTGTTTGTGCGTAACTGGGTATTATTTCGTAAAGATACAAAATAATCAATTCCCCCTAAAAATAAGAAAGAATTTATACTTGTCACATGTCAAAATTCGACTTTATTCTTGTGTCACAAGTGTGTGGTACAAGAAGACCTATTAAATATAGTGCTAGCATGATTAGTTTTGAGCATATTACACTCGTTAGGAACGAGAATTTAATAAAACCAGAAACAAGATTTGGCAGGTTTTTAAAACCTGCCAGGTCTGATTGAAAAGTTATGGAAGCTATTTAATCCTTATTCCTTAATATTATTTCAATTTAGCATTTTTTAAAAATAACATACTGATAAATAAATAAAAATTTTGTTAAACATTGCTAGCTTAAACAATAGTGATTAAAATGGTTTAGCTAGTTATTTATTCTGTCAACTGAATTCAAGCTTAATGACAAAGATAACTTCTGTCAATTATTGTAAAATTAAAAGCTTGGCATTTTATGAAAGAATTTTTCCAGTCACGTTATTTTCAAAGAGGGTAAAGATGGCTAACCAAACTGTCACAATTACTGACAATGCAACGGGTAAGTCTATTGACTGTCCGGTAATAGATGGCGTACATGGACCTTCTGTCATTGATTGCAAAAAGATTTCCAGCGAATTGGGAATGTTTACTTTTGACCCAGCTTTTGTAACCACTGCCAGTTGCGAAAGTGCCATTACTTATATTGATGGCGAGCAGGGAATTTTACTGCATCGGGGCTATCCTATTGCTCAACTTGCAGAAAAAAGCACTTATTTAGAAGTTTGCTACTTGCTACTGCACGGTGAGTTGCCTAATAAAGATCAGTGTAAAGAATTTAAGCACACGGTTTATCAACATACCATGTTACATGAAGGCTTATTGCGGTTTTTCACAGGATTTCGTCGTGATGCCCACCCCATGGCGATGATGTTAGGGGTTGTTGGCGCGATGTCAGGTTATTATCATGATGCAATGGATGTCAATAATCCAGAACACCGTTATTTATCAGCCATTCGCTTAATTGCTAAAATGCCTACAATTGCAGCAGCTAGTTACAAGTATTTGCTGGGACACCCCCATGTTTACCCATGCAATGAATTGGGTTTTGTAGAAAACTTTTTGCGTATGATGTTTTCCGTGCCTGCTGAGGACTATAAAATCAACAAAACGGCTGTACGTGCCTTAGAAATTATGTTGATTTTACATGCTGATCACGAGCAAAACGCAAGTACATCCACTGTACGTTTGGCAGGTAGCACTTTGGCAAATCCCTTTGGATGTATTGCAGCAGGCATTGCAACTTTATGGGGGCCTGCGCATGGTGGTGCGAATGAAGCGGTAATTCAGACGCTACAGGAAATTGGACATCCCAAAAATATTCCTTCCTACATTGAAAAAGTTAAGGATAAGGACAGTAACATACGTTTAATGGGCTTTGGGCATCGTGTGTACAAAAATCACGATCCGCGTGCGACAATCATTCGCGAAGTGTGTCATGAGCTATTAAAGGAGATGCCGCAATGCAAGGAAAACAGCTTACTGTTTGATATTGCATTGGGACTAGAACGTATTGCGTTAGAAGATGAATATTTTATTGAACGCAAACTATATCCTAACGTCGATTTTTATTCTGGCATCATTCTCAAAGCACTGGATATCCCGACGAATAAATTTACAGTAATGTTTGCAGTGGCACGTACTGCTGGTTGGGTTTCTCAATGGTTAGAATTGATGAATGATCCTAGTTTACGTATTGGACGTCCACGTCAATTGTATACCGGAGCCGCACAACGAGACTTTTTACCTATGGAAACACGATAGATGTCTGTCAATTTATTTGATTCTAAGTAAATTTTGATAAATGTTTTCAAGTTTACTTGGAAACGTTCCGTTTACTTGGCTTTAAGCAACTAATCTATTTCATAAAAAAGCTAAATAAAGCTAGAAGTTGCTTAAAACCTTGTATTTTCTGAAAGAAAAATTGGTGCAGGCATCAGTAGATTATGTTGGCAAAAATTTCAAAAACGATTATAAGCTAAATGGAGATCATCTAGTATTTTATCACACAGGAATTATGAGACATTCAACTCTAATCATTAATTTTAGTAGAAAATTGCTCACAGTAGCGTTTCTCATTTCTTTGTATCTTTTTTTATCAAATGTGCGTGCTGAAACAGGATGGAATAGCTTTACACTCATCGTTGATAATGATATTTTTGCACCAAACAATGTAGACCGGCATTATACTAATGGGATACATTTAAGGTTTGAATCATATGAATTTGAGGAATTCACGGAAGAAAATACCCCCAGCCTTTTTCTACCTGTACTTAACAGCCTTGATATTTTTCAATCGCCAACCTCAAGTTATTCCATTGCTTATCAAGTTGGACAAGCAATGTATACCCCCGAAGATACCAGTATTTATGAACCTCAGCCCGATGATCAACCCTATGCAGGTTTGATATACGGCTCAGTGGATTTCAAAGTAAAAAAATATAATTATTCTGATACCTTCACTTTATTGGCTGGCCTTGTTGGCCCATTATCTCTGGCTGAAGATACGCAGAAGTTTGTCCATAAACATATTGTAGGTGACCCTTTAAATGGTTGGAAATATCAATTAAAAAACGAACCTGTGATTAATGCAATGTATGAAAGGCGTTGGCCATTATACGGTGGACGTATTGGTAATTTAATTAATTATGAAATGTTAGGCATTGCCAATGGCAAAATAGGCAATATGCTAACAGAAGCTGCAATAGGGGGGGCAATTATATTTGCGCATAACAAATCCACGCATGACAAACTTGCTTCCGCTAGTCACCCTGGCTCCTTTTATTTCTTTCGTAACGATATTCCTAGTGGGTTATATGGTTATGTAGGAGGTGTTGGGCGGCTTACATTACACAATATTTTTTTAGATGGAAACACGTTTCAAGACAGCTATAGCGTCGATAGGCGTCCGTTACATCAAGCACTATTTTATGGCGTAGGATATGCTGCTAAAAAATGGATGACTTCTGTTGCCTGGTTTAAAGAATCTCGTCGTTTTGAAACTCAACGAGAAGGTATGTTTTATGGCTCTTTAATGTTTTCTTATAGATATTAACTGAAGCGAAAAATGCTTTAAAGTAGGGTACATTATCCTTATTTTTCTCGTGCCACACAGCGCATAGCACAGAAAACTCTATTTAAGAATAGTGCCTAATTTTGATTAATCTTAGGTATAAAGAGAATGTTTATCATGTTCAAAAAAATATGCGATCAATTGGTCAAAAATTTGCCTAGTAGATTTTATAAAAATTTTTAAGGGAAAGTTATGTTATTTAATATAAGGTTATTTATCATCCTATGGGGAGTTAGTTTTTTCGGACTAACTGCGTCTGCTGAACAAGTTTCAATGTCTTCAATGACAGCTTCAGGAAGTAGGCAAATTGTCCCTTCTATTTCTCCTAAAGGGATAGTTTATGGTGATGACATCGTTGACTTAGCAGAAGAAGTCAAAAAATTACAATTGGAAATTTCTAAACTTACTTTTGAACATGATAAAGCTATCCTTTCTCTACAACAAGAAAGAGAACGTTTGGAGTTAGAAAATGATTTATTGGGCCAAAAAAATCAACAACAACTAGCAACGCTAATTACTGAAAAAGAAGCCTTATTATTAACAAATGAGTTACAAAAGGCAAAAACTGAAAAATTGTTAGCAGAACTGACCTTCCAAAAAGAAAAGCTTGGGCTAGAAAACGAATTACAAGAAGCGCAAGAAAAACAACTGATGGCAAAACTGAACACAGATAAAGCCAAACTTGAATTAGAAAATGCTTTTGAAGAGCAAAGGCAAAAACGTCAACTCTCAGTTATTGAAGTGCAAAAAAACAAGTTGGCCATGGAAAATTCTCTTCAAGAGGAAAAAAACAAGCAGTATGAGTTAAAGATTGCTTTAGAAAAAGCCAAACTTGATTTTGAACTAGTCAAAATAGAATTTGAAAAATCCAAAAAGATGTCAGATACTGAAGTATTGACTGATAAAATTGCTCGACGCAGTATTAAAGAAGAATGGGATAACCAAGTCAATATGCCTATGGCCTATTTGAAAGAGCCTTTTGTTGACGGACGTCTTATTATCAGTGATCGACGAATTGAACTTGACGAAATGATTTTGGAAGATACGAGTGATTTTGTGGAAGAACAAATTCATTATTACAACAATAAAAGTTCTGAATATCCAATATTTCTGGTAATTAGCCGCTGTTACGGTGGTTCTGTCATGGAGGGCATGAAAATACTCAAAGCAATGGAAAAAAGTCGTGCACCAATTTACGTTGTTGTGCAATCCTTTGCCGCCAGCATGGCCGCAATTATTACCACTTTAGCAGAACATTCCTTTGCCTATCCCGATGCTATTATTTTGCATCATCAAGTATGGGGCGTTAGTTGGGGAAATACGACACAACAAAAAGAACAATTGGCGGTGATGGAAGAGTGGTCTCGCCGTATTCTAAAACCTGTTGCTAAGAAAATGGAGATAGATTTAGATGATTTTATTCAGCAAATGTATCAACATAACTCAAATGGTGATTGGTTAGAATTTGCAGATAAAGCTTCAAATTTAAAATGGGTTGATCATGTAGTAGATGATGTGCGAGATTTGTCTATCTATAAAAAACCTTCGGATGGTGAACTTTTACTTGCAGAAGAACTTCTCGTTTTATTAAAACAGGAAAAAGTGGATATTCAGGGTAACAGGTATGTACAACTACCTCGTCTTAGTCCACCGGATGTTTACCATTTATACAATCCTGATAACTATTTCCGTTAAGAATAGGAATTAAATAACATCCATAAGTTTTCAATCAGACCTGGCAGGTTTTAAAAACCTGCCAGGTCTTGTTTCTGATTTTATTTAGTTCCCGTTACTTAGTTAACTAATAACATAACCCACTTTAAAATTAGATGGTTTCAAATTTTGAAGCATTGAACCTCTAAGATGATAGAGTGAAGTTAAAAATTTTAGTTCGGATGTAGTTTAAACTTAAACACATCCAAATTTTAAGTTAAGTACATAGAAATACAATATACTGTGCGTGTGGAAAATAAACCCTACGCACTTAATTTAGCTTTTATTTCATGAACATAAACCAATATGTCATCACTATGCACGACATCTGTTCCTCATTGCTATTTATGTGGTAGCCAAGGGACTCCTCTTTACACAGACCTCGTTGACCATTTATTTGGTGTCGAGGGAAATTGGCAATTAAAAATTTGTGAAAATCCAGAGTGCCAATTGGTGTGGCTAGACCCAATGCCTACACTTGAAGATTTACCCAAAGCTTACCAAAATTATTACACCCATCAAATTGTTAATGCCCTACCTTCAAAAACAATATTACGCACAGTCGATTTTTTTGCTTACAGAAAATTTAACAAATTACTGCTAAAGCTGACTGGAATGCAAAAGCAACGTATGCAAAAAAATTTCTTTTTTTTAAAAGAGTATACACCGGGTCGATTGTTAGACATTGGCTGTGGTGCTGGCCATTTATTAAATCGTATTCGTCAATTAGGTTGGGAAGTTGAAGGCATTGATTTTGATGAGAGTGCTGTGAAGCAGGCTCAAAATTTATACAATTTAAAAGCGTATACAGGGGATCTAAAAGATATTGTTTACCCTAGTGACAATTTTGATGTGATTACTCTAAAACACGTCATAGAGCATATTCCTGATCCTGCTGAACTATTGAAAGAATGCTATCGAATTTTAAAAACAGGCGGTCGACTTATCATGACCACTCCCAATATTCAAAGCTGGGGACATCAACGTTTTCAACAATATTGGCGAGGTTTAGAACCCCCACGCCACTTATTTTTATATAACTGTAGTACTTTAGCAGCCGTGACAAAAAAAGCAGCTTTTGAGAAAGTACATACGCAAACAACGGCTGCTAGCTCGGAATATACTTTTGCGCGTAGCATGGATACTCAAAGAAAATGCACGGGTAAAACACTTAATCAATTAAAATTTTTTTCCAAAACTTGGTTATGGGAATATTATGAAAATTGGTTACTGCGACGCCGTCCTACTTTGGGGGAAGAAATCGTTTTAGTTGCCCAGAAGTAATTTTACATACTAAAAATACTATTTGAAGGGCCAAGTTGTGATTTATCAAAAGCTCAGTTAATTAAACCTCACAGTTTCCTAAATTTACTATTGGATAATATAGAGCCAAAAGACCTATCCAAAAGATGAAAGTGTTTATCATGAGCAGAGTGACTGAAGTCAAATGTAATTTTCTTAGATTATGAAGTGAAACATCCTTCTTACCAACCTTTGCTGAAATATATACTATCAAACTGGCTGCAGGCAGTATAAAGTAAAATACATAAAATTTAGGATGAAACATATTTATCAAAAAAATAAGATATGTTGATGAACCAAAATCTTTTAGCACTTTTGTCGTGGGTAAGGCTATTAATAACAGAATACTTATAGTAATAAAATTAACAATGGCGTTTGACAAAAAGGTAGAGTACGTTTGATTTAATGTCTTGTGTTTGTAATCTTTTATGCCTTGTTTGAATGAAAAAATATCATTTCTTAAAAAGTAAGTCGTCATTACCGACACTAAGAAAATAATGCATAAAGGAAGTATATACCCTTTAAAACCCAAACAGGTTGAGTAAACTGCCATCTCAACAATTATCGCAAATAATCCCCAGGATAATATAGCAAATATTGTTATAACAATTTTCAACATTAACTGTGACATCCTCACTAAAATATTCATTTTACTTTTCCTTGTTATCAAGATTCTTTGAAACTCAAAAATAGAAAAATACTTTGCATTTTTACCAGGCGACATGATATTTTAAGTCATCTTAGCATTGTCTCACGCAAGGGCAAAATGAATGTTTGAAAATATTCAACCTATTTTGTTATGGGCAAGTGGTGGCATTTTACTTTTGTTAGCACTGGCAACAATCATTGTTACCCTATTAATCCACCACTTTCCTCAAAAAAATTATACAGAATTATCCACACGTATTCATTCTTGGTGGTGGATGGTCGGTATTTTTATCCTTGCTATGTTGATAGACCCAACGGTCTCTCTAGTCTTGTTTGCTTTCATGAGTTTTATGGCATTTAAAGAATATTTATCTCTAATTCCTATAAGACGCGCAGATAGACGTACATTATTTTGGGCATATCTGTCGATTCCATTTCAATATTACTGGGTTTATATTGCTTGGTATGGTGTTTTCATTATTTTTATCCCTGTGTATATGTTTTTATTTCTTCCCATTCGTATGGTGCTTGTGGGTGAAACTCAAGGCTTTTTAAAAGCGGTAGGGACGCTGCATTGGGGATTGATGATTACGGTTTTTTGTTTAAGCCATGCTGGTTATTTACTTGTTTTACCCAATGAAATTAATCCGCTTGCAGGTAGCGCAGGATTACTATTTTTTCTCGTATTTTTGACTGAAGCAAATGATATTTCTCAATATTTATGGGGAAAAATGTTAGGAAAACGAAAAATCATCCCTAAAATAAGTCCTAATAAAACTTGGGAAGGTTTTTTAGGTGGTTTTGTGACGACTACACTGCTTGCAATATTACTAACGCCTTGGTTAACCCCTTTAACATTGGTAGAATCTATATTTGGCGGTATGTTAATTGCCTTAGCTGGTTTTTTTGGTGATGTCAGTGTTTCTGCTTTAAAGCGTGATTTAGGGATTAAAGACAGTGGCGCAACATTGCCAGGTCATGGCGGAATTTTAGATCGTGTTGATAGTCTGACTTACACTGCACCTCTATTTTTTCACTTTATTTACTATTTGCACTACTAAGGTGATAAAAATAAAGCAACCAACCCTATCAATTATTACCGTTACTTTAAATGCAGAAGAATATCTATCTGATGCGATTGAAAGTGTATTGGATCAAACTTATCCTCATATTGAACATATTGTTATTGATGGGCAGTCAACGGATAAGACGGTAGCAATCATCAAACATTACGAAAAACATTTAGCACATTGGATATCAGAACCCGATAGAGGAATAGCTGATGCAATGAATAAAGGATGGCAACTAGCCACTGGCGAATTTATCCTGTACCTCTATGCAGATGACTATTTGGTAAATGAAAACTGTCTTGCTCAAGCGGTTGATTATTTAGATGATTTACATGATATTTTTGGGTTTACTACGATTTTTCAGAAAAAATCAACACAAGTATTTACTAAACCTAAAAATATTAGTTGGTTAGTTAATTTTAAAATTAATTTATGGCAACCGAGTACATTATTGCGCCGTTCTATACGAGATAAATTAGGTGAATTTGATGTACAATTTAAAATCGCAATGGATCATGACTTTTTTCTGCGCGCCCACAGACAAAAAATTGCCGTCAAATATCTTGAATTACCTCTTACCGTCATGCGTGATACAGGTATAAGTTCTCGACAAGATTGGGACAGTTTACATGGACGTTTTTTAGAAGAAAAACGAGTTCATCGTAAAAATTGTGACTCAAGGTTAAAAAAATATGTTTACCATGTTTATTGGTTGTTATATTTTCCCTACCGAAAATTACGATATTGGTTGAGTTAATGTCTATACACTATAAAAATGACACTTGATAAATACCTACAAAAAGTTATAGACCAACAGTCTTTTCTTGAATTCGTTCATGCTCTAAAAGCAGATAAAGAGAATGAGCAAAAAAAAGAACAACAGAATCCGAGTAATCCTTATGGCTCTGGCTGGAATGATTGGGAAAATTCAACAATTGAAGGCTTTCTGGATTCTGCAATCGTTTGGGCAGAAGCTTCAAATTTTGGAGATATATTCAATGGTGATGAAAATTTGTGGAAAAAATTTGCCTTGTTCCTTTACTCAGGAAAATTCTATGAATAGAGTAGAGGTATACGTTTCAGACAGTATTTCGTTTTGCCAATAAACAAGTCACTTGCCCTATTGTTTTTTGACGAATAATTTGCCAGTTTGTAGGCAAAGTCAGTTGCGTTGAATCTTTTGCCATTTCTAAATAAATATGGGCATTGGCATTCAGCCAATTTTTTTGTTCTAATTGTTGACAACAAGTAGTGAGTAATGTTTCTTGAAAAGGGGGATCTAAAAATACAATATCGAAAGCAGTGGTTGGCTGACGTAAAAAACTTTCGGCATCTGTTTGAATTACTTGAATTTTAGGTGTATCCAAAACAGCAATTTGTTCAATCAATGTTTGGGCTAATAGTCGATTTTTTTCAACTAAAACTACTTTTTTTGCACCTCTGGAAGCAGCTTCAATACCCAAAGCTCCAGAACCAGCAAATAAATCTAAACATTGACTACCTTCTATTTGCCATACAAGCCAATTAAATAAGGTTTCGCGTAAACGGTCAGATGTTGGACGCAAACCAGGTGCATTGCCTACTTTTAATTTACGGCCTCTCCATTCTCCGCCAATAACACGTATTTTGCCTGACATATAAAATTAAGACTTATTTTAACCACGCGCCGGATTCTAAATGATGGATAAAAAGCTGGCCAATACCATAAACAATAGTACCAGCCACTATGGGACGAATAAAAATTCCGCCTATCATTAACGCAGGTACAAATTTCTTCACATTTGTAGTCAAGTAGTAAGTAATCCAATCAGAATGCGCACCACCTAGTACTGAAGCAACAATAACTTTAATTTTATGATCAGTTAATTTTACATGGTAAACCTGACATAATTCACTTAGCATTTTTGCTAATAACCCACCAACGATAACTTGATCAAAAAATGGCAAAGGAATAAAACCTACACCTCCAGAAATAGCGATATATTTATTAACAATTTTTGTGGTATGAATTTTTTTCAATTTCTTTTGTTGTATATAATTTGGTGCTGTTTGTACATCTTCTATAATAATTTCTTCAGAATTTGACAAGGTAATTTCAGCCATTTTATTTTTCCTTTAATGTATTGATTTTAATAAAATTATATCATATATTAGTCGACCCTAAAATTATATGATCAAAAAGGAAAGATTATTCACCTTGGATTATTTACAGTTAAATAGCTATAAAATTTTAATAATACTTGTAAGTAATCATAAGTCCATTATAATTAGCTTTTTTCTCCTAGACTAAGTATTTAAAATAATAATCTTAGCATAATAAATAATGTTTAGTCTAACTCAGAATTCTTTTTATTACACTTTTAAAAAAGGAGAAACATTGCATGGCAATTAAAGTTGCAATCAATGGATATGGCCGTATCGGACGCAACGTATTACGTGCTTTATATGAAGCTGGCCGCACTAACGATATTCAAATCGTAGCAGTGAACGATTTGGGTGATGCAAACACTAATGCGCACTTGACCCGTTATGATACGGCTCATGGCAGATTTAATGCTGATGTCAAGGTTGAAGGCGATAGCTTAACCGTCAACGGTGATAAAATCCGCGTGTTGGCTGAACGTGATCCTTCTAAATTGCCTTGGGGTGAATTAGGTGTTGACGTGGTTCACGAATGTACTGGTTTCTTTACCAGTAAAGAAAAAGCCAGTGCACATTTAGCCGGTGGCGCTAAAAAAGTGATCATTTCTGCGCCAGGTGGCAAAGATGTTGACGCAACGATTGTTTATGGCGTGAACCATGGCATTTTAAAAGCAAGTGATACCGTTATTTCTAACGCCTCTTGTACTACCAACTGTTTAGCACCTTTAGTCAAACCTTTGAATGATAAAGTTGGTTTATTGCGTGGTTTAATGACAACCATTCACTCATATACCAATGACCAAGTCTTGACTGATGTGTATCACTCAGATTTACGTCGTGCACGTTCTGCAACGCAATCCATGATTCCAACCAAAACAGGTGCAGCCGCCGCTGTTGGTTTGGTATTACCAGAGTTAAACGGTAAATTAGACGGCTTTGCCATTCGTGTACCTACCATTAATGTGTCTGTGGTTGACTTGACTTTTACTGCAGCTCGCGCAACCTCTGTGGATGAAATCAATAGTATCCTGAAAGAAGCAGCAGAAGGCGAATTAAAAGGTGTATTGGCTTACAATGTCGAACCACTCGTTTCTTCTGACTTTAATCATACCACCGTGTCTTCAACTTATGATTCAACCCAAACTCGTGTTATTGATGGTACATTAGTGAAAGTACTTTCTTGGTATGACAACGAATGGGGCTTTTCTAACCGTATGTTAGACACTACTGTTGCTTTAATGAACGCAAGTTAATTAAACACTGGTTAGTTTAGTTGTTCGTGACTACGCATATGCGTAGTCACGAGAAAAAAGATTGGTTTTTCACCGATTTAATGGACCTAACGGATTTTGAAAACCTGTCAGTATCGACCGAGTCGCGACAAAATAGTTGAGTTCCGTGCAATTTTCTCAAACGGCGGATGGCGCTACGCTTATACGAATTACGCGTTATCAAACCAATAATTGTTGAGAACATCATCGACTAAACCATCATCATATTTTTCCCAAAAGTAAAGCAGTAGTTCTTGTATACATTTCCTTTGTTGTTGTGTTAAACAATTGTAGACATTTCTAACCCATGATGCTCTAGGGACATTCATATTATTTAACTTTGGTGTTAAGCGATCAATAACTAAATCTCCTAATACATCCATTTCATTGTAATTTGCAAGTATAAATTGTAAAAAGGTTGGTAAATAATACAAAAAACCTTTATCGCTTAGACATACAATTACATCAACTATTTCACCTCTTCTGTGGCAAACTAATTCATCCAGTGTTGTTTTTTTCCATTCATCTGTACCTAATAATTCAGAAAATTCTATTTTACATTGCCTATCTTCATAGATTTCATCTATGTCTGGAAGTATTATTTGACTAAATGCAATTTCAATACAAGTTAATAGTTCCTGTTGTTCTTTCATAGTAATATTTTTGTAAACTTATTGCTAAGTATACATATTCCTAGATTGGCGGATGACACTATTGCTCTAGAATGAGAATTGTTAATCCTTTTTTGGCATTTTCGAGAACATAAAATCAATTACAGCTTTGGAATTAGTAAATTGTCACAGTAGTTTTGTCGATGGACTTGACTGATTTTGAAAATCTGTCAGTATCGACCGAGTCGCGACAACATAGTTGAGTTCCGTGCAATTTTCCCAAACAGCGGATGACGCTACTCTTATCCGCTTTATGAGTTATAACAACTGGACATATTTAAGTGACTGATCAAATAATCGATGTGAATTTCAATTTTGACAATAGTTACGCTAGAAGCTTGGAAGGTTTTTATATTCTTTCTCAAGGAGAAAAGGCACCAGCACCAGCGCTAGTTAAACTGAATCGTCCACTTGCCCAATCATTAGGGCTTAAATTAGATGACTTAGAAGAAGATGAAGTGGCTAATATTTTTTCGGGGAGTATTCCCCCTAAGGGTGCGACTCCTTTGGCGCAAGTTTATGCGGGCCATCAGTTTGGACAATTTAACCCACAGCTGGGAGATGGACGTGCACTGCTACTTGGGGAAGTCATTGATTTAGTAGGCCAACGATATGATATACACCTTAAAGGTTCGGGCAAAACACCTTTTTCAAGAGGAGGCGATGGCAAAGCAGTGCTTGGACCTGTGTTACGAGAATACATTATAGGTGAGGCCATGCATGCGCTTAATATTCCTACAACAAGAGCGTTAGCAGTTGTGACCACAGGTGAGAAAGTCTTGCGTGATAAAATGTTGCCTGGCGCAGTGTTGGCACGAATTGCTGCAAGTCATTTACGGGTGGGTACTTTTCAATTTTTTGCCGCGCGCAATGAAACTGATAAAGTCAAACAACTGGCTGATTATACGATTCAACGTCATTTCCCTGAATTAAAAACAAGTGAAGAACCTTATCTTGGCTTATTGTGTGCGGTGCGTGATAAACAAGCATCACTTTTAGCCCAATGGTTATTGGTTGGTTTTGTACATGGTGTAATGAACACCGATAATATGACAATTTCAGGTGAGACAATTGATTATGGGCCTTGTGCTTTTATCGATCGTTATGATTCGGCTGCGGTATTTAGCTCAATTGATAGGCAAGGGCGGTATGCTTATGGCAATCAGCCAGCTATAGCACAATGGAACCTCGCAAGATTGGCTGAAGCTCTATTAGCTTTGATTAGCCCCAATAGTGAAGAAGTTCTCAGGCTTGCGAACGAAGTGATTAATCTGTTTAGCGAGCAATATCAACAATTGTGGCTAAAAGGAATGCGAGCGAAATTAGGTTTAACAACTATTGAGAAAAACGACCTTGCGCTCGTGAATGAACTTTATGATTCAATGGAAGGACAGAATGTTGATTTCACTCAATTGTTTCGAGGTTTGTCTGACACATTGAACGATAACACGGATGCTGTAAGGCGTTTATTTGATAACCCAGACATATTTGATCATTGGTTTGTAAGTTGGTCTGAACGTTTAGCGCGAGACCCGATTGGTTTTGAAGAGCGTAAGACATTAATGAATGCAGTTAATCCATTGTATATACCGCGTAATCATATAGTAGAAGAGGCATTACAAGCGGCAGAGAATGATTCAAACTTTGAACCATTTGAAAAGTTAATGGAAGTTCTGGCAAAGCCGTTTGAGAAACGAGAAGGCTTAGAGCAATATGAAAAGCCTGCTCCCGACGAATTTGGCCCTTATAAAACATTTTGTGGTACCTGAGAACCTTCCACGAACTTGTTATATCAAGTTTATATTGTACTTTTTAAACACACCACTTAACATTCCACCTTTTTGAAGAATTGCATCAGAAAATTCAAAAATACATTTTTAGATACTATATTCATAATTAGAACGATGATTAAATAAACCATCTACTCTAAATTTTTCAGCGATGAAATTTAAGAACTCGTAAGGCGGATGACACTATTGCTTATCCCATAGGCATCAATTTAAGCACTCCAATTGGCCATTTGGTCAACAGTGTTGAGTTTCTTCCTGCGTTTATTGTTCGAGCAACCATAGGAA
>JADGDF010000263.1 GCA_016745055.1 Thiotrichaceae bacterium
TGCTCGAACAATAAACGCAGGAAGAAACTCAACACTGTTGACCAAATGGCCAATTGGAGTGCTTAAATTGATGCCTATGGGGTTACGCTTCGCTAACCCGACCTACCTGGCTCCCACGCCGGAGCGTGGGAGCGAGAGAAACTCAACCTATGGACTTAGAATATACGCCATTTGCTCCAGCAAGCCTCCAAGGGTTATTTCTGCGTCTGAGTATATATCGTCATCAGTTGCTAATGCATAACACCCTCCAGGATAACCAGTAGCATTATAAGCAAAATTAAACCCTGAAGCTTCTGGCCATTGTATAATCAGGTTGTGCATATCATTCGTGGAAGTTCTATACCCTGAATCAAAATTACCTGGCCAACCTTTGCAAATCCGCCCATATTCAGCAATTTCAATACGACCATTTTTGAATGAGCTTAAATTCTCTCCAAGGGTGGAGATAATCCGATTTTTATCAGTTTGGCAGACATGGTTACCGTTCCAATAGCAATCATATCCAATTATGCCATTTATAGGGTTTAGAATATCATTCAAAATATAAGACAATTGATTTGCCCCACCCACGTCTATCCATGCTGAATTAGAATGGAAATGGGCAAATTTAATTCCTATAGGAACAGTCCCTTGTGCAGCAGAAGAGGCAATTTGAATTCCACGCTGAACAGTATATGCTAAAGCTTCCGCACGACAAAGTTTCCAGTTACTTTGACCACATTCTGCATATCCCCAATTACTCTGTTTAGGGGCAATTCCTGGTTTGTAATCAAATTCATTTAAGATATAGATCATAGCTAATTTCTGTGTTAAGTCTTCATTAACTAAGGCTTCTATAACATTTCTATGAAAATTTTCAAAAATCACATCATATGGACAAATTGTACCATCAGCTCTAATCCTATCACGACAAGGTTGATAAGGTGCAAAATCATAAAATGGGCTATTCCAGTTTTTTTCAGTAGACCAATTCACACCCCATTTTCCATCATCAGGCGAGTTATGAGCACTAATAAGCAAATGAACAGCAAAACCTTCATTTGTAAATGTATTAATCATAGTTCTTAAATGAGACATAGCATATTGACCAAAATTAACAAAATCAACAGGAGTTACCTCAAGTTGAACTGATAATTGAACCTGTTTACCATTTTCCTGATAAATTGTGCTTGCTAATTCATTGCTAAATACAGCTTCTTTTATACTTTTTGCAATGTGTCGGATGTCATCCTCTGATTTTCCATAAGCATATACATGCACACCCACATGTTTAGTATTCAAAGACATTCTTGTTAAACCTAAATCACTACTTTCTAAAGTAGCTTTAATGGTGAAATTTCCACTATAATAGCCGTGAATACCAATGTAAACTGTTGTTGGAGTATTAAGAGTCAAGGAACAGGTTTCTGAACTTGTACCACCATGATATGGCCGACACTCGAAATTTGAGGTAGTAGGTTGGGAATGTTTTCTGACATACAAATCAATATCAGCACTTAATCCGGTCATTTGTACAGTAACTTCACCTACATTAGATTCTATCTGGTAATATTTCCAATTGCTTTGAGATACATAATCAGATATAGATTGTTGGGATGTCAAGATTGTTTCTCCTATACAAACATGACTCACCAGCGATAATATTAATACTAAATTATGGTTCATTTTCATAATAGTTAATTTTTCCTTAGATTAGAAATTAATGATAGCACAAGCAGTATTTTCAGAAAAGCAGGGGAAGGTTGTTACAGCCAGGTAGGTCGGGTTAGGCTTTTTGCAACGCAAAAACCGTAACCCGACATAACGCTAAGATTATCGTTATGATGCGGCAGGTAATATGGTTGGAGAAGGCAAACTACCTGCCAATCAAGTGCCTCAAATCAATCTGGACATGGATTATGGTGTAGCCAATCAACTCACCCAAATTCAACAAATGCCAACCGTGTTTGATGAAGATGGCAACTTACAACAAGCGGTCTTGAATGGCGAAAACACCACTTTCAGCCAGGTAGGTCGGGTTAGGCTTTTTGCAACGCAAAAGCTGTAACCCGACATGAGACTATGATTATCGTTATGATGCGGCGGGCAATATGGTCGGAGAAGCTAAACTACCTGCCAATCAAGTGCCTCAAATCAACTTGGACATGGAATACGGTTTAGCCAATCAATTAACCCAAGTTCAACAAATGCCCACCGTATTTGATGAAGATGGCAATTTACAACAAGCGGTGTTAAAGGGCGAGAACGTCAATTTCACCTTCAACTCCCGTAATCAATTGTTGCAATCAAATAATGTGCATTATCAATACGATGCGGAAAACCAACGCATTGCGGTTAATCAAACTCAGCCAGGTAGGGTGCGCACCGTCTTTTTGGTGCGCACGAAAAACGAAACTACACTTCCTCCCTTCTACTCGACTACATAATTATTTTTTATCGCCAAAATGGTTAATATGCCATTTATCCCGCGTAGGGTGCGCTGACGTCAGGAAGCGCATCAATCGCGTTAAGAACCCACCCTATTTCGTCAATCCACGATCGATTTTTTTAACAGACAGACATTACCAAGTAGAAATTTGGTGATGAGGTTATCAACTCCAAAAGCTATGACTATACTTTATCCCAGTCAGGCACATCATCTGCCTTTACTTTTAACATTACTTCATCAAATTCATCAATGATTTTTGCTTTTTGATAACCTTTCCAATATTTAGATATTTTATGTCCCGCTTCCATAGATGAAACTCCTCTTGCAAACATATACATCGCAAGTTGATTAAGAGAAACGCCTTGTTCTGCTGCAATGATTTCAATTCTATGTTTCAAATCTGCGGGAATACGCACTGTCATGACACTTGCGTTAGCCATTTGTATTTCTCCACTGTTTTATAAAATTTGCTGGGGTAATAAGCTGAAAATTATCTAAAATGAGATTACTGTTTTGATAATCTTTAATATTGCTTGTAACAAGATATCGGCTATGACTCACGACAGCTAATTCAACAAACATATTATCAGCTTCATCTTTTAAATTAGGTCTAAATAGAAAATAAGGGTCAAACTTTTCACCAATAAAAGCAATGTATCTTAAAAACTTTGTCACATCTTCTTTCGTAAGAAGAAATGCTTTTAGTGATGTAGGCCGAGTCAATACATCTTCATATTCACAAAAAGTTGAATTTGACAATGCTATCTGGAAATGCCCAGCACGAACAAGTTGTAATATATAAGACGATGCTCCATTACGACTATTGAGTGCTTGGTACAAAATATTAGTATCTAACGTAATAATCATAGTTAATGATAGTAAATATGCTATCAAACATCAAGATACTAATGGAATGAGCGTTTGATTGTAGAAATCAATACCTTGAGCCAGGCCAATCATGACAGGTCAGATAGACGGTTCAGGTCAACGCACTGCACGTTTGTATTATGACAGCAATAATAATTTAACCCTGCTAAAAGATGCGGACGGTGAACAAA
>JADGDF010000100.1 GCA_016745055.1 Thiotrichaceae bacterium
CCTCAACTCAATCCTATTGAGAAAAAGTGGGCTCAAGCTAAGGCTATTCGCAAACGAGAACGCTGCAATGTCGATACCCTATTTACTCTTCATTTCAATGGTGACAAATTATAATGCGCTAGCTATAACGCACGTTATTATCATGCTAAAATCGTGAGTGAATACCTACAAACTTCCCGTATTCAACTCATTTTTCTCCCTCCTTATGCACCTAACCTAAACCTGATAGAACGTTATTGGAAGTTTTTTAAGAAAAATGTACTCTACGGTACTTACTACGAGACGTTTGACCGTTTTAAGTTGGCTTGTGATGAATTCTTCAATCAAGCCTGTGAGCATGTGGTATTACTTCGCTCATTATTGGCCGAGAATTTTCAGCTTATTGCTGCTCCAGAAACCGATTTTTGAGGGGCGGTGACTATATTTGAATTTTATGCTAATATCCAAAAAGGTTTGTTAGATGTAATAACATTACATGTTTGCTCTAAGCTAATATTTCTTGCTGTCCTACTTACTTTAGGAGTAAGGGTTGAATATATTGTTCCCAAGTAAAAAAACCAATTCCCAACATTATATTTGTCCAAAATAAGGCAAATAAAAGGGAGCCTGGTAGGATAAAAAACATATTTTCTTGCCAGGTGTTTTTCTCGCGCAGCAGTAATGCAACAACAAATGCACCTAAAAAAATAGACCCTAAAATATATATTCCCCAATACCCTCGCCGTAACACCCAGCGAATAATTTTATAATTGAGCTGGTAATAAGGAATGACTTCATTTTTTTTAATACAATTAAGCGTTTCTAAATTTAGAATATCCCATTCATATTTATAGTAAATTTTATCATGAAATAATAACAAAAAAAAAGAATAAATGAATGTAAATATTGCAATTAGGATGATAGAACAAAGGTAAGGAAAAGTATTGCTGATAAAATAGGAAAGAATATCCTGAAAGTAATAAGATAGCATCAAGAATAACGCTGCTATACTGTTACCTATTTTCAGGAAAAAATTTGCTTTTTTCACTCTGATAAACTGGAAAATAAATGGGAAAGCGTATTATTTGATAATCGTTCTACTGTTTCTTCAGATAGATAAGGTGTAGAACCTTGAAAATTAATAAGCATTTTTTTGTTATAAGTGACAATGGCTATTGAAAAAACATTATTAAATGCACCAATAGGAGAGCATAAATTTATATCTTCAAGCATAAAATTCCCATAGTTTTTTGGAAATTCTATTTTTCCAGCGTTAATAACCTCCACAGTCGACCATTTTTTATAGATGTTTTTTGTATCAAAGAATGATTTAACAATTTTTTTTGCAACTAACAAGACAGAAAAAAGATTGTTAGTTTTTAATTCTTGTTCTATTTCCTTTTTAACATTCTGTGCTAACTTCCAAAAATCTGTATCTTTTCCAACTGTGTGGTAAGTTTCCAAAACGGAGGCATACTCTCCCAGATGCTCATTTTCAAGAACAGGTTTTAATCTTCTACGCAAATCTACAGAAGAGCTACAATTCATTATAATACTTTTATCAGGATTAATTTCATGAAACACTGAGAGTAAGATTGAAGCACAAAGCGCAGCATGAACTGTTGTATTATTTTTTCTACATGCGGCTACTAATTTTTGTGTTATTTTTTCATCAATTTGCCTATGTGTAATATAGCAACGCCGATTATGTATGGGAGCATTTTTTTCGCATGTTAAAATACTTGGTTTAAACCACAAATCTTTGATAGTATATTTCCATATAAAAACTATCGTTTTAATTTTGCCTCGCCAACCTTTCATTGATGCAGGCAAATTCTCTTCAACCTTTGGTATTAATGGTAAAACTGTTAACTTAAAGTTATTTTCTTCAATTTGTTGAATGCAAGTTAATATATCTTTATGCAAGAAAATAGTCGAAATACTGTCAGATATTGCATGATGTATTGTTGTTATGATATAGCTAAGCCTTTCTTTTTCTGATATAGCTAAAGTAACACGTATCAAGCAAGAGTCTTGAGTAATAGTTTTATTTACTTCCTCTAATACAATGGTTTTCCACGCCTGATTTTTTACAACATAAAGTGGAATTTTATTTGAATTTTCATTAGAAAAATAATAGCAATCTTTTAGCCTAATAATTTTTAGTTGAAGGCGAGGATGCTTTATTTGTATATAATCTAATGTTTTCCTTAGTTTTTTTTCAGTCAGTACCCCTTTTATGCAACTTGTTGTTATAATGTTGCCTGTACCTGAATAACTGTTCATTATTTCCAAACTTTCTTCTAGGGGAGTTAAAGGAAATATCTTTTTTACATCAAATTTTTCATCTGTTTTATTAAAGGTCATGGCTCATTCTCTCTTAAACACTTTTAAACACAAAACAGCAGTGATTACTGGCGCTTCTTCGGGTATAGGCAAAGCATTTGCCTTTCAACTGGCAGCTCTAAAAATGAACCTTATTCTTATTGCTCGTCGAACAAAGCAACTTGAGGAAATTTCTGAAGCACTTAGAAAACAAGCAGTTACTGTTGAAATACTGTCTATTGATTTGACTCAACATGTACAACGTCGCCAATTAGTAGATATATTCAAAAATAAGGATGTTACTTTATTAATTAATAATGCAGGTTTTGGAGGAAAAGATGAAAAATATTCATCCATGCAGTTTAATGATATTCAAAATATGCTTGAACTAAATATTGTGGTACCTGCTGAACTTTCCTACCATGCTCTTCAATCTTTCAAAATAAAAGACTTTCCTTGTGGGATATTGAACATTTCATCTCTCGCTGCTTTTAAAGCATTGCCAAACTCTATTCTATATGGTAGCACAAAGTCTTTTTTAAAAGAGTTTTCTCTGGGATTGTCAGAAGAATATAAAACTTCTAATGTTCAAATAAGTGTTGCATGTCCAGGTAATGTAAAAACAGAAATGTTTGCGATGGAACTTGGGGTGGAGCTTGAAAAAATAAAACCATCTATCTTTGTACTGGAAGTAGATGAATGTGCTAAATTAATATTAAAAGCATTTTTTTCAGGAAAAAAATTTATTATTCCTGGCTTTACAAGTAAAATGCTTTACCTATTAATAAATTTTTTACCAAGGGCATTCATTTCCCAACTTGAACAAAGTAGCAAGTAGACTGTTATTCAAATGCTACACACGTATTCTCTTTTGAAGAGTAAAATTTGTCCCTTCCTTCCATTAATACGCTTACAATCTGCTCAATTTCTTCTTCGGTAATATCTACACATATTGAAAATCTTAATATAGCTTGATTCCTTGGTACTGCTGGATACTGAAAATTTGCTACCAAAAAACCTTTTTCAAGCAGAAAATTCCTTAATTTATAACACAAATCCTCATCGCCAATCAGAACAGGTACGATATGTGTCGTAGAACCTAAAGTATCAAAACCAACATTTTGTAATTTATTACGCATGATTGCTGATTTGTTTTTAAGCATTTCTCGTCTTTCTTCTCCAAATGTTCCTCTTAGCAATTCCATTGTTTTAATGATAACAACCATCATCCATGGAGGAATGGGGGCTGAAAAAATGTACTGTGGAGAACAAAATCTTAAATAATAACTCATTTCAGCAGGAGAAAATGTAACATATCCTCCTAATTGTGCAAACACTTTTGTAAAAGTGCCCATGATCATTAAGTTACTTCTATCTTTTTCTTGGGCCAATTGTTCTCCCGTAATTCCACTACCTTGTGGACCCAGTGCGCCAATAGCATGAGACTCATCAAGATATAAATAACAGTTATGTTTTTTTGATATATCATATAGACTTTTAATATCTGAAACCCTGCCATTAGCAGAGTCTAATGTGTCACTCACAATAATTTTTACAGCATTATCTCCAAATTTACTTTTGGCTTTTTCAAGCAAAGTTTCCAATTTTTCGTAGTCACCCGTTGCAAAAATGTGCGAACAACATAAGCTTTGTTTGGAAAGATGACTCGCTATTTTAATTCCATGCGTTAAAGAATAGTGACTGTTAGTATCAATAAAAAAAATGGTGGGTGCGTTCTTGGTCGAGTTAAAAAGATGCATCTCTTTAACATAACTCAGTAGTAAAGGTGTTCTTCCTCGCAACCCAAGCGCTTGCATAATATTTTCATTAACAGAATAACCACTTGTAAAAAATAATGCCCCTTCCGTTCCATGCAAATCGGCAACACTTTCTTCCAGCTTTCTGTTGAGCGAAGATTGCATAACCATTTGAGATGCAGGACAACTGATATCCATCTCTTGAATTGCACCACTCATAATTTGATGGATATTTGGATCAGAACCAAGTGCCAAATAGTCTAATCGAGTGAAATCAACAATTTTTTCTTCTCCAATAGTGAGATATTTCCCCTGAAATTCACCCTCTGTAACAGATCCCCTATTTGTTATGTGAAATTGTTTCCCCTCCTTATAAAAATTTTCTACTTCCTGCAAAAGAATATCCACTATTATATTTTCCTTGGTCAGAGATTATAAATTATAGGTGAAAAGTTTACAGACTCAGCTAATACCTGAGCCTTCCAGCTATCACTAAGCGATTGGCTAATACATTTTTTGACACCCAAATCAAACTATCATCAAATGTGGCTATGCCCGAGGCAGAATTTCCTGGCGTATAGCTATCTTGGGTAAACACGTTATCAGTATTATTGTTGTCAGCGTCTGGTGAACCATTTTTACCTTCAGAAAAGACGATTGCAATTGCATTGTTAGCTAACATGGCATTATTTCGCAACTTTATTGTCAAATCATTCGTATTGTTAGTTAAGACGGTAGTTAAGATCAAACTTGTTGCATAATCTTGATTGCAACGGTATCTAAATGGACGTCCCCAAGCATCTTCCTTTCCAACCCCCAAAGCTGCCCATGGTAAATAACCAATATTGCCTGCCATCCCTAAATCTTCAGTCCCTAAATCTGAATTTGAAGCAGGATAGGGTAGTAAACCATTGATAACCACATATCCCAATAAAGCTTCTTTTACTTGAACTAAGGTTTTTTCAGTTTCTTTAATGTATGAGTAGTCTATTTGTGTTTCTAATTGGACAATTAAACCACCAACGAGCAGTCCAACAATCACTAAGACAACTGCCATTTCAATCAAACTGAAGCCTTTCATCATATTCATATATTACTTAACTTTGGGGCAAATCATCATTGTTCAACAAAATTGTTACCTAAAGAGGTAACAAAAATTAAATATTAACGTAAATACTCTCGTTGCCGTGTAACCGCACTCTAAATAATACTAAGCTCTCTATAAAAATTGTCATAAAAAGCTAACAAAAAATGCTTTACGGGTGTCTATAACAAACGAGCAGGCAACATTGATATTACACAAACTGAGGAGACAGATGATGTTACCAAACACTACTAATATGCCCACAATCAAAATGCATCGTATCATGAATTTGCGCGGTATTACTGGACCACGCAGAAAGTTGCGAATCAAAAAAAATAGTGGGATTCAACTTCCTTCAGAAACAGCCATTAGAATTTATATTTCTATTCAAAGCCAGAGTCAGGGTCTTAATCATTGCCAAATAAGTTATAACAAGTTGGCAAAACAATCTGCTTATTGCCGTAGTACTGTAATTAATGCTATCAAAGAGCTTTGCCTGCACGAATGGCTTAAAAAGCATGTTCATTGCGATGCAAACCTTGGACACCGTGAAAATGTCTATGAACTATTAAACCGGTGTCACGAAATCTCTGCGTGACACCGGCAGTTTTTATTGGTTGCTATACTTTTACCATGTCAAAATTCAGCTTTTTTCTTGTGCCACGCATTGCGTGGAACAAGAAAACTTATAAAAGGTACGCCAACATGATTAGCCTTGAATATATTTTGATGTGCAAAAGTATACATTAATTTCTAGCCTACATTTAATAAAAAATGCTCTTGAATTTTAATCATTGAACCTTACTTCATGGATATTATCAAAGTCAACAAACAAAATTCTTGGAATTAAAACTAAAGACCTTATAGAACCCATTTGAAGTCATTTAAGAAATAGAGTAAAACAAAAGGCCGTGTTCAAGAATATAGAGAAGTCATGCCCTATTCAAGTATCCTAAGCGATAAAGAATGGATGATAATAGAGCCTTTGTTAATGGAGTTGTTCTCTTGCTCCCACAGTGACGGTTAATGACTTGACGCTAAAGCGTTAAGATACGCATTTCCATATGCCGGAGCATGGGAACGAGACTATTCCACAATAATTTTACCACAACACAAAAATACCTAACAACAACGCAAGTCCCAAAATCATCGAAAATGCGTAATGGTATAACAAACCCGTTTGCATGTGGCGAATAACACCAGAGAACCAATTGACTGTTTTGGCAGAACCATTAACCAAACCTCCATCAATGATTTTGGCATCCCCTTGTTGCCATAAGAATGAACCAATACCGCGACTTCCGCCTGCAAAAAACCATTCATTGAAGCGGTCAAAGCCGTATTTGTCAACTAAAATACCATGCAACCACTCAAGTTTATCTTTAATGCGTCCAGGTAATTCCGTATTTGACATATACAAATAATAAGCCGTGCCAAAGCCTGCCCCAGCTAGCCAAACAGGTGGTTGCCCTAAAGCATGTACCACAAACCCCCATACTCCATGATAGTCTGCTGGATTAAAAAAGTTATGTTCAGGGGTGACAAAAATGGCGTTTTGGAAGTATTCGCCATATAACAAGGCTTCAATCGTCAAACCACCTATAAATACCGAGGGAATGGCTAACATAATTAGTGGCCATGTCACTACAGCAGAGGGTTCGTGTAAATGTGATCTCGTATGTTCATCCATGCGTTCTTTGCCATGAAAGACGAGGAAAAACATGCGGAAAGAATACAAAGCGGTAATGAATACCCCAAATAAGACGGCGTAATAAGCAAAAGTCGCCCCTGCGCGATCAGCATGATGCACCGCTTCAATTATCGCATCTTTGGAAAAGAAACCTGCAAACCCTGGGAAACCAATCAACGCAAGCGAACCAATTAAAGCGGTTATATAGGTAATAGGCATATACTTCCATAACCCACCCATCTTACGCATGTCTTGCTCGTGATGCATGGCAATGATAACTGAGCCTGCCCCCAAGAATAATAGCGCTTTGAAGAAAGCGTGGGTCATTAAGTGGAAAATACCTGCCGCGTAAGCAGAAGCGCCTAGTGCGACTGTCATATAACCTAATTGGGATAAAGTGGAATAGGCCACAACACGTTTGATGTCATTTTGTACCAAGCCTAAGAAACCCATGAATAAGGCGGTAATTGCCCCAATGACTAAGACAAAACTCAAAGCGACTTCGCTGAGTTCAAATAATGGAGACATGCGAGCCACCATGAAAATACCGGCGGTCACCATGGTAGCCGCGTGAATCAAGGCAGAAATCGGCGTAGGGCCTTCCATGGAATCGGGCAACCAAACGTGTAAAGGCACTTGTGCGGACTTGCCCATTGCGCCAATAAATAGCAAAATACAAATCACGGTCATGACTGACCAATCGTAGCCTGAAATAATTTGCATGGTGGTATCTTTGTGGACATCAACCTGAGCAAATACTTCGGTATAATTTAAACTGTCAAAAAACATCAATATGGCGGCAATGCCGAGTAAAAAGCCAAAATCGCCCACACGGTTGACTAAAAAGGCTTTTAGATTGGCGTAAATCGCAGTTTCTCTGGTAAACCAGAAACCAATCAATAAATAAGAGACTAGCCCCACGGCTTCCCAACCAAAGAACAGTTGTAGGAAGTTATTGGACATGACCAACATGAGCATGGAAAAGGTAAACAGAGAAATGTAGCTAAAAAAGCGCTGATAACCTGGATCATCGCGCATATAACCAATGGTGTAAAAATGCACCATCCAGGAAACAAAGGTCACGACCACCATCATTAAGGCTGTCAGTGAATCCACTAAAAAGCCCACTTCTAATTTGACATTACCCGCAACCGCCCAAGTGTAAAGCGTTTCATTAAATACTTCGCCACCTGCAAAGACTAATTTGTAAAAGGCATACGCTGAAAGTGCGAAAGAAATACCGACACCTGCGATGGTCACTGTGTGGGCTACACGTCGACCCACACCAAACAGTCCTGCAATCACAGCACCAACAAGGGGTGCGAAAACAATTGTTAAATAAATATTTTGCATAAATTTTTCACTTTATATATTTTTATGTCGGTTGGATGAGTGAAACGTAACTCAATATTTTACAGTTGTTAAGCATAAGATACATGCAGGTGCAGGTTTGTAACCTGCCCCTGAACGTTTTAGCAACGCTAAATATGTTCAAAACGTTCGGGTCAAGGTTATAAGCTTTGACCCGCAAATATTGGAGTGCAAACTTTAGTTTGCCAGGCAAAATAAAGCTTGTACTCCAGATGCTTAAGGCATGTAATGTTGAGTTACTGCGATGTCTAGTTTAGGTGAAAACTATTGTACTGTGTCAGTCTTAAACACGCAATCATTACGAATTATCGGATCAAGACAATGTAGGCTGGTAACGCTTCAAAAAAGAGTTGAAACACAGAAAAATCGCAGTTTGATACCAAATTCCTATATTCTGTATTTCCAAGTAATTTGCTAAAATGTTTCAGACAATAACAACGCCTATACAAAAAAACAATGAATATACATGAATATCAAGCCAAAGCGCTATTTTCACAATATGGTGTCCCCGTGCCCCAAGGACAAATAGCAACTACGGGTGAAACTGCTAAACAACATGCGCAAACATTAGCGGGCAATGCATGGATGGTCAAAGCCCAAGTGCATGCGGGTGGACGCGGTAAAGCAGGTGGTGTTAAAAAAGTAGAAAGTTTAGATCAGGTTGTGCAAATGACGGATAGTCTCATTGGTACCCATTTGGTGACTCACCAAACCAATAGTGCAGGCCAGCCAATCCATCAGGTTCTAATTGAACGAACCACAGCAATTGCGCGTGAACTTTACCTCAGTTTACTGGTTGATCGCAGTAGTCGTCGTGTCGCCGTGATTGCTTCCAGTGCAGGCGGTATGGATATTGAGACGGTAGCGGCTCAAACCCCAGAAAAAATAACCACGCTGTTAATTGATCCCACGGTTGGTATTCAAGCTTATCAGTGTCGTGAAGTTGCTTTTGCCTTAGAGTTAGATGCTGAACAGCGCAAGCAAATGACCGCTATTTTAACGGGACTTTATCGCCTGTTTATGGAAAAAGATTTGAGCTTGGTTGAAATTAACCCGCTCATCGTCACAGATAAAGGTAATTTGTTAGCCATTGATGGAAAAATTAATGTGGATGATAATGCGTTATATCGTCAAAAAGCGTTGGCAGAACTTTATGATGCCAGTCAAAATGATGAAAAAGAAGATCGGGCCAGACAATTTGATTTGAACTACGTTGCTTTGGATGGCGATATTGCTTGTATGGTTAATGGCGCAGGGCTCGCCATGGCGACGATGGATATTATTAAGATACATAGCGGTGAACCCGCTAATTTTCTTGATGTGGGCGGGGGGACAACGGCTGAACGGGTGACCGAGGCCTTTAAACTGATTTTATCGGATACCAAAGTCAAAGCCATTTTGGTCAATATTTTCGGCGGAATTGTTAAATGCGATTTAATTGCAGAAGGCATTATTCACGCGATTAAGCAAACAGCGACTCAACTGCCTGTCGTCGTGCGTTTGGAAGGTACCCGCGTTAACGAAGGCAAGGCGTTGTTAGAGCAAAGTGGTTTATCCATTATTACGGCCAAAGATTTAAATGACGCTGCACAAAAAGTGGTCAAAGTCACCCGAGGAAAAACAATATGAGTGTATTAGTCAATGCAGAAACCAAAGTTATTTGTCAGGGATTTACTGGCAAACAAGGAACTTTTCACTCAGAACAAGCCATTGCTTATGGTACTCAACTCGTTGGTGGTGTCACGCCTGGCCGTAGTGGACAAATTCATTTGAATTTACCCGTATTTAACACTGTACGACAAGCTGTAGATACCACAGGTGCAAATGCGACCATGATTTATGTCCCAGCCCCTTTTGCGGCCGATGCCATTTTAGAAGCTGCCGATGCGGGTATCGAAGTGATTGCCTGTATTACTGAAGGTATTCCCGTGTTGGATATGCTCAAAATCAAAGCAGTGTTAACCTCAAACTATCCCAATACCTACTTAATCGGCCCAAACTGTCCAGGATTAATTACCCCAGGCGGCTGCAAAATTGGCATTATGCCTGGTCAAATCCACAAATCTGGCAAAATAGGCATTGTATCACGTTCAGGCACGTTAACTTATGAAGCGGTTCATCAAACAACTTTGAATGATTTGGGTCAAAGTACCTGTATTGGCATTGGGGGTGATCCCATTCAAGGTATGAATTTTATTGATTGTCTCAAGCTATTTCAACAAGATCCACAAACTGAAGGCATTATTATGGTGGGGGAAATTGGTGGTAGCGCAGAAGAAGAAGCGGCAGACTATATTAAATCAAATGTTACCAAACCAGTGGTCGCTTATATTGCGGGCATTACTGCACCTCCTGGTAAACGTATGGGACATGCTGGAGCAATTATCGCTGGAGGTAAGGGCACAGCTGAAGATAAGTTTCAAGCTTTGGAGTCTGCAGGGGTGACTTTAGCACGTTTACCCACTGACATTGGTGATAAAATGTTGCAATGTTTATGAAAAAATTAACAGGATAAGCATATTGTTCAAGAACTTTATAGGCCAGAAAAAAATATTTCTGACCTATAAATTTATGCTTTTGTAGCGATAGATTAGCGCGAAGCCACTAATTCTTGAACCCAAGTACTATTTTTTTCTCTTTCTAAAACTTCACATCGGGCACGCATTAGCACGACTGAAAAGTAATAAAATTTGAATGCAAATGCCATTAGCAATAATGGAATTAACATATCAATGTGAATGGAAGGTGCATCTAATTTTGTGATGGTGGATCCTTGGTGCAAAGTATTCCACCATACTACTGAATAATGGATAATAGGAATATTCACGACACCCACCAAGGCTAAAATTGCACTGGCTCGAGCAGCGATTCTTTTATCCTCAATGGCCGAGTTTAGCGCCATCACACCAAAATATAAAAACAATAAAATTAACTCAGAGGTTAAACGCGCATCCCACACCCACCAGGCACCCCACATAGGTTTTCCCCACAAAGACCCTGTTACCAAGGCCAAAAATGTGAAAGAAGCTCCCAGTGGCGCAGAACTAGCCGCAATAACGTCCGCTAATTTTATGCGCCAAATTAACCCAATTGCGCCGGAGATTGCCATAACCATGTACACAAACATCGACATCCACGCTGCGGGAACATGGATAAACATAATTCGATAACTGTCACCCTGTTGATAATCAGGGGGTGCTTTAAACAGACCGTAATATAGCCCTGTCAACATAAGTAATAAGCATATACCGCCTAACCACCGGCTAATCGGTTGAGAAAGTGAATAGAAATAACGAGGGGATGAAAATCTCTGTAAAAATGCCCACATAAGTAAACTCCTTAATTTTTAACCTTTGCCAAGTGCTTTTCTAGCCGCACCTAATAATCCTGCTTTTTCATGAAGGATTACTTTTACTGAAATATCAGAAAGCATTTCTGAAAATTGTTTATCAATGACTGATAATAGCAGGATGTTCATCTGCTTGCACTTGATCCAACTGTTGCCGTACTTTTAGGTTTTCTTGATACTTAGTTTTTAAAAATTGGTAAATTTTGGCAATTCCAGACCCAGAAACCAGGTATTCTACTCCAACATAATCAACTCGTTGCAAATAATATTGCAACAATTCTATTTCTAATTCATTGGCAGGAGAAAAGTTAGTATTTCCACCCTCAGAAGGAGAAAAATGATATTTCTTTTGTTTTTTATCCCATACTAAGAGTAGTTCACCTAATCCTGTACCTGCGGATATTAATGCCCGATTACCAATCCATGATTTTTCCTGTGGGTTAAGTTCGACCGTATCACTCTCCGATAAAGCAGGAATAGAATAAGCAATAGCTTCCATATCATGGATAACAGATACATTTTCCCGCGGCAAATAAATGTTACTCGTAAGTCATGTCCGGAAAATGGAGGCCAGTCAAGATTGGTTAGTTTTACCTATTTTTCTCCCAAATTATCTTCTGTAATTGGACCTGCAACGCCAAAACATACTGCTTCAATTATTGTACTTTCAGTACCTTCCCTGAGAAAAATATTAACTATATCCAATAAATTTCTATATTAATTACTGTTATAGATTTTTTCAGTGATGAATTCAAAATTATCTGTTACTAAAACTAATCTAGTATTAGTGCCCCAATATCTCCTGCTAAAATCATACTTAATTCCTGTTTTTCTATAGTTACAGTAAAATTAATATCTACTGAATTTGTTTAAACTGTAAGTTTAGCTTTCAAGATTTTCGTGCTTGTGTTTATTTATGTGTGCTGTGAAGTAGGATGATTAAGTATTTTATCTTCATCAAACAACTTGATATTAGAGATTGCTAACTAATTGTTCTAATATAGCTGGAATTAACTAAATTTTTATCAACAGTAACAAGAGGTATTCCGTGATTCCAAGCAGTTGCAGCAATAAATCGATCGGCTGGGTCTTGGTGAGGCAGGTCAATTTCTCTACTTTTAATAACTATTTCAGAGGTTAATGGCAAAACTACGACTGGTAATACTTCAAAAGCGCTTGTTATCCATTCTCTTGGAAGAGAACTTAATACAATTTTTTGCTTTTCTGCAAGTAACACAACTTCCCAAATCGTTATGACAGATATAAATAATTCACTGTTTTCCTTTTCTAAAATTTCCCTTACTTTGAAACTTAATTTTGACGGATAAAGTAAACTCCAAAGCCAAATGTGGGTATCAAGCAAATATTTCATTTCAAAACAGTCCAGGCATCTAAATTTTCTGCAGGTTCAATAATATTTTCTAGAATTTTGCCCGTTCCAACCATACCACCCAGGCGAGAGCTTTTGTGTGAAAAATTGACTTGTTTTACATCTTTAATGAGTGATTGCTCTTCTACAATATATACTTTGTTTTCAGGTAATTGCTTTAGCAAAGTGATAAGTGCATCATATAAATGATCATCTATTTGTAAAGAAAGTGTTTTCATTGGATTAGTTTACTCAACATTATCGTTTCCAGCTAAAAAAATTTGGAAGGATTTTTGCAAATCCTCATTATTCACAGGTAACTAAATTATGTGGTTTTTATAACTTATTGATATTGAATTATATAAATAATCTGCCATTCTCAAATATAACCATTTACCTGTGAATAATGAGAAGTTACAAACCTAACTTAACCACTGACTAATAGGTTGAGAAAGTGAATAAAAATAACGAGGGGATGAAAATCTCTGTAAAAATTTCCACATAGTAAACTCCTTAATTTTTAATCTTTGCCAAGTGCTTTTCTAGCCGCACCCAGTAAGCCGACTTTTTTATGCTTAATTACTTTAACAGAAATGTCAGAAAGACTATCAGAGAAAATACCTCTATTTTTCATGGCTTCTATAAATAAACCATTTTTTAAATAGTCTAAAGTTTTAGGTGCGATTCCACCACCCAAATAAACGCCACCAAATGCAAGATATTTTAACACCATATTGCCCACTTCATTTCCATACATTAAAGCAAACAAGTTAAGCGTTGCATCACATAATGGGTCTTTAGTTTCCAACGCATAACGGCTGATAATTGGTGGATGAGTATGTCCTGATTCATCCTTTTTCAATGCTTCTTCAACTTTTGAGTCAGCTTCTGGATAGTCAGGATGGTCTTTCAAAAACTGATAAATTCTAGCGATGCCTGGGCCTGCTACTAAGTCTTCTACTCTCACATAGCCATTCTCAAACTTTTTTTGATAATATTGCAACAGTTCGATTTCCAACTCATTAGTGGGTGGAAAATTGGTATTACCTCCCTCAGAAGGAGAAAGATGGTACTTACCTTTGTGCTCTTTATCCTGCAATAATAGTAGCTCACCCAATCCCGTTCCAGCCGATATGAGAGCACGATTACCAAATTCCTTATTTTTGGCTTGTGGATTTAACTCAACAATGTCCTCATCTGTCAATTCAGGAATGGCATAAGCAATGGCTTCCATGTCATTGATAAGAGAAACCTGTTCTCGATTCAACTTAAATTTTTCCCGAAGATCATGTTCAGAAAAAGCGGGCCAATGAATATTGGTTAATTTGACACTTCTTTCTATGTCACCTTCAGGACTTCGAGTTTCTTGCATAGGGCCTGCCACACCAATGCCGATGGCCTCAATATTTTTGGGAGTACAGTTAATATCTTGGAGAAAAATATCAATAATTTTAAGTAAGCCTTTTTCGTATTGCTTACTTTCATAAGACTTTTCAGTGCCTTTAACAAATTTAATGTGATTATCAATTGATTCAGCTAAAGCTAATCGAGTATTTGTTCCGCCAATATCACCTGCTAAAATCATTTTAGTATTCCTCAATCTATTATTTTATAATTTCAGTGTAATTTAATACATTGTATCTAAACTGTAAGCTTAACTCCTAAATTTACTTTTAACGTTCAGTGTTCAGGTATGAAGGGGGGCGACAAAAAGTTTTGTCCTCAACTAAATTACCTGATAGATATTTGTGAACAATACTCGATATTAGTGCCTGATAAGTCAAGCCTTCACGCAATGCTTCAATTTTAATTGCCTGTAAATCACTTTGTTGCAATTGGATACTAATCTCTTCCAATGAATTAAAAGTAGCTTTAGCATACCGTTGAGCTTGTTTGATAACTTCTGGTAAATTATCAACGGAACGCCATTCACCTGCTTCTACAGATTCTAAAAGGGCTTGTTCTTCAACATCTAACTGATTCATTTTTTACTCCTGACTTAAATAGAGTCGAGTATATTTTCTACTAGGGAAAATGGTCTTTAAAAATAATTCATCGCCGTTATCTACAAAAGGAACAATATAAACATATCCATTGATAGCTATTACATAAAGTTGTTGTCCTTGATATTTCGTTTGGTCTGGATGCTCAAGAACATTAAGTAATCCACCGTTTTCTATATAAAAAACAATTTCCTCAAATGAAATGCCTCTTTCTTTCCTTAATATCTTATTTTTATCATAGTTCCAATTAAATATTTTCATTTTGCATAAACACTAGAGAAAAATATCATATAAAGCCCCCGAAACGGCTCCTAATTTTTCAATCTGGTCTTTCAATGCTTCCATTAATTTCTTGAAACACCTTCCAAATCTTCAAAAATAACATTTTCGTTTATTTTGTTCCCCTGTAAAAACAAAAACTAGAATTCTTTTTGTTCTGATTCATGCCCCAATAAAGCAGCACCTATAATGGGTGCCTTATCAATAAATTCTGCATTAGAGATTTTCACATTTTTGCATACATCCAATACTGCGCTTTCAAAATTTTGATGAAATTCGTTTCTAAAAGAGAGTATTTCTTCGTAAAAGCCTTTAATTATCCCGCCACCCAAGATAACTGACTCAGGGTTTAGCAGATTAACAATGTTGGCTATCCCTATAGCAAGATAATCAGCTATTTGTTTAATCAGTTGCTTGCAAATTTTATCATCAGGATCACTCAGAATGACACGTACTATATCTTCTGGTCGTACTCTTCTAGCATCAAGTTCTCGTAATGGTGTGCTAATTTTTCTGTCATCTGCCAAAAATATTTGTTCTCTTGCTAACCGAATGATTGCACGCGCAGAAGCGTATTCTTCAAAACAACCTTTACCACCACAAGTACAGGGTCTGGCTTCTTTACTACAATCAATTTTCATGTGACCAATTTCTCCTGCTGCGTAATTTTTTCCACGAACAAGCTTTTTGTTAACTACTATACCAGCACCAATACCTGTACCTATAAAAATACATACAAAGTTATCGTAGTTTTTTCCTTTTCCATAGGATAATTCCGCTAAGGTAGCACAATTGACATCATTATCAATAAAAACAGGTAATTGAAAGACATCTCTCATTTTTGTAGAAACTGCTATGTTTCTAAGGCTAAGTCCTGGTGCAAATCTTAAGGTCTGTTCTACATAATCAACCTGACCAGGTAAGCCCACACCAATACTCCTAATATCTTTCACTGTAATCTGAGCTTTTGACATTACTTGGCTAATGACTCCTTCAATGTTCTTTAGGAGTTCATCAGCTTGAGCAATCGCATAATGGTCAATTTTCACTAGAGTTGTATCCCGTTAAAAATCAATCAATTAGCTAGATAAAAGTTCCATAGTCCGGCACATACTCCAATTATTTCATCATATAAATCAATA
>JADGDF010000101.1 GCA_016745055.1 Thiotrichaceae bacterium
TTGATAAAACTTTCAGTTTTTCGTAATTCATATTGCTTTCTTATGGACTTGTTTAGTTCCTATAACCACTAGTTTAACTTTTCTCCCCATTTTTTCAATGCCTTATTTCGCAATAAGTCTATTAGGTTAGTAGCTTTACTCATGTAAACATACACGTCACGAACCCCACAAAAAAATCCATTTGTAACAAACACGACAAATTTCCCTTCCCTTTTACTTTCAATTTTTTGTTTTAAATCAAAAAATTATAATTAATAGGCCAGTGGCATATTTCTTGTTAATTGCGTTGATATTACATTTAACCACTGTCTATTAATTATGGAATATGTGTTTATTATTTTATCCACAGCCTTAGTCAACAATGTGGTACTCGTTAAGTTTCTGGGACTTTGCCCACTGATGGGCGTTTCCAATAAATTAGATTCTGCATTAGGCATGGGCTTGGCAACGACCTTTGTGTTGACCTTAGCTGCGTTTGCCAGTTGGTTGCTGGAATACTTTGTTTTAACGCCTTTCAATTTAGGATTTTTAAGAATTTTAACTTTTATTTTAGTGATTGCGGTCGTGGTGCAGTTTACTGAAATGGTCGTACGTAAAACTTCTCCCGCGTTATATCAAGTATTAGGTATCTTTTTACCACTAATAACCACCAACTGTGCTGTATTGGGAGTGGCCTTATTAAACGTCCAACAAGAAAACAATTTTATTGAAAGCCTGTTATACGGTTTTGGTTCTGCGTTGGGATTTACTTTAGTATTGGTGATGTTTGCCGGATTACGGGAACGTTTGGCCTTGGCTGACGTACCTGATGCCTTTAAAGGTGCACCGATTGCATTTATCGTGGCTGGTTTGTTGTCCTTGGCATTTATGGGGTTTGCTGGGTTAACACCTTAAAAGGAAACAATCATGTTATTGGCTGTTATTTTTATTGCTGTCTTGGGTGTTCTTATGGGAACTTTGCTGGGTATTGCCAGTAAATACCTAGCTGTTGAAGGGAATCCCTTGGTTAAAGAAGTGGAAGAATTATTGCCTGGTTCTCAATGCGGCCAATGCGGTTTTGCAGGCTGTACACCTGCAGCGGAAGCGGTTGTGAATGGCGAAGCACCTGTGACTTTGTGCCCTCCCGGTGGTAAGGCATTAGCAGAAACCCTAGCAGAAAAATTGGGCGTCAGCATTGATTTGTCAGGTGTGGCTGAACAAGAGCCACGCGTCGCCTTTATTCATGAAAATTTATGTATCGGGTGTACCAAATGTTTCAAACGTTGTCCTACAGATGCCATTGTGGGTGGGCCTAAACAAATGCATGCTATCTTTGCTGATGCGTGTACCGGTTGTGAACAGTGTTTTTCGGTTTGCCCCACAGAATGTATCGAAATGCGGGAAGTTAAACCCAAGTTGCAAACTTGGTATTGGCCTAAACCTGAATTGGGTGTTGCCTTATGATAAAACTATTCAACATTCGTGGGGGTATACACCCCGATGATCACAAACGATTCAGTGCCCAACAGGCGATTGAATCCTTGCCTATGCCATTGTTATTACACGTTCCTTTGCAGCAACATATCGGAGCAATCGCTGAACCGTTGGTACAACGCGGAGATCAGGTTAAAAAAGGACAATTAATTGCCCGTCATCAAGGCATGGTCTCTGCGCCTGTCCATGCGCCCACCTCTGGACGAATCATGGGGATTGGTGGTTATCCTGCAAATCATAGTTCAGGCTTATTGGTACGCACGATTACTTTAAAACCCGACGATGAGGATACGTGGGCAGACAACATACAACCTATCGATGATCCGCTTGCATTAAGCCCAGAAGACATTGCCAGTAAAGTCGCTCAAGCAGGCATTGTGGGGATGGGTGGAGCGACATTTCCTGCTGCCGTGAAATTAAATTTACATAAGCGTTATGACTTACATACGTTGGTGATTAACGGTGCAGAATGTGAGCCTTATTTAACCTGTGATGATCGTTTAATGCAGGAACACGCAGAGGCTGTGGTTGATGGTGTGTTGTTAATGGCTAAGGCATTAAAAGTAGAAAAAATTTTATTTGCCATTGAGAACAATAAGCCACAAGCGCAAAAAAGTATTGCTGAAGCCGCGCACTCTCATGCTCATTTTAAAGTTGTGGCTTTACCTACCCGTTATCCCTTGGGGTCAGAGAAGCACCTGGTGCAAATGTTAATGGGTAAAGAAACACCAGCGCGGGGATTAACCGCAGATATTGGGGCGGTCGTCCATAATGTGTCAACTGCTTATGCCGTGCATGAAGCCTTACGCGAAGGCAAACCACTAATTTCACGGGTGGTGACGGTCACAGGACCGGCGATTAAAGAAGCTCGTAATTTGAGAGTGTTGATTGGCACACCGGTTTCCCATTTAATTCAATTTTGTGGGGGGTTGACGAAAAAAGAAGATGCCGTACAACTGATCAGCGGTGGCCCAATGATGGGACAACCATTGTCCAGTACCCAAGTCCCTATTGTCAAAGGCAGTAATGGGTTATTGGTTTTGAATCAACAGCCCCAAAAAGCAGAACAAGCGTGTATTCGTTGTGCCAGTTGTGTACGCGCGTGTCCTTGTGGTTTGACACCGTTGGAAATGGCCGCGCATATTCGTCGAGGTAGCTTGGACAACAGTGTTAAATTGGGGTTATTGGATTGTATCAGTTGCGGTTCGTGTGCTTACGTGTGCCCTGCCAATATTCCGTTGGTGCAGTATTTTAATTATGCCAAAGGTGAATTGGCCTCTAGGCAACGGGTGCAGCATAAACAGCAGGAAACGAAACGGTTAGCAGAAGCACGGACTGCGCGTATAGAAGCACTTAAAAAAGCCAGACAAGAGAAGATGCTGCAACGTAAAAAAGAGATGCAGCAGCAAAAACAGGCTAGTGAATAAAAAGGAGGACGCTGGTGCGTCCCTTAAGCGTGACTACGCTGGTGTATAGTCACGAGAAAAGAATTTTTCATGTAGGAGTGCAAGATTTATCTTGCCTATGCAAACTAAAGTTTGCACTCCTACGAGTTATTCCACGTAAAACGCGGAACAAGAAGAAGAGCTATGACAATGATTGCCGCGCCTTATTTACACGAAAACGCCAGTATCAGCCGCACGATGGGCTTGGTCATGCTGGCCTTATTCCCAGCGACTGTATTGGGTTTATATCAATTTGGTTGGCCTGCCATTTTGTTATTTACAACAACCGTATTAGCGGCCATTGTCGCTGAATACTTCTGTTTAAAAGTGGCTGGCAAAATAGCTAAACCATTTTTATTAGATGGTTCTGCTATTTTAACTGGTTGGTTATTAGCAATGACGTTGCCTCCGTGGGCACCTTGGTGGATTGGGATTTTGGGGGCTTTTCTTGCCATTGTGGTGGGTAAACATGTGTTTGGTGGACTTGGACAAAATCTGTTCAACCCAGCTATGGTCGCAAGAGTGGCGTTATTAATATCATTTCCATTTGAAATGACATTATTTACCCAACCCAATCCTTTTTTTTCTGTCTACAATCTAAGCTTCAACGATAGTTTAGATATTTTTCTCGGTTACCCTATACCCGATGCGTTTACAAGTGCCACCGTGCTGGATTTTTATAAAGCAGAATTAAGTCAAGGTATTTCTGCCCTACAAATTAAAACCGATAGTTTGACTCAATTGCTTTGGGGCAATACTTCAGGCAGTTTGGGAGAAACTTCCGCACTGCTTATTGTATTAGGTGGATTATTTTTGATTTATAAACGAGTGATTACTTGGCATATTCCCGTGGCGATGTTGGGTACTTTAACTCTGTTAGCAAGTGTGTTGTTTTGGTTTGATCCCAATAGTTATATGAGTCCTGTCACCCATTTATTGTCAGGTGCTGTCTTGTTAGGTGCTTTTTTTATTGCCACTGATTTGGTGACTTCACCTGTATCAACCCGAGGTCAACTGATTTTTGGGGCGGGTTGTGGTTTGTTAGTATTAGTGATTCGGACGTTTGGCAATTATCCAGAAGGGGTTGCGTTTGCGGTGTTACTAATGAATGGTTTTACCCCCTTAATCGACCATTATTTTAAACCCCGTATTTATGGGCGTGACCGTAAGGGACAGCCGTTGAGTAATGAACCTTGAGAGGTTTTTCGTGACGACTCACCACTTGCGGCCAAGATTACAAACCTTGAGCTGTATTAGTTGACGATATAGTTATAATTTGATTTCGATCATAAATTATTAGTAATGATATAGTTAGGATTTAATAACAACTTGATTTATACAGTTATAATATAATTATGTTTTAATAATAATTAACCAATGATAGTAATTATTTATTTGTAATTTGATTTCAATCATAAATTATTAGTAATGATATAGTTATGATTTAATAACAACTTGATTTATGCAGTTATAATAATATGATTATGTTTTAATAATAATTAACCAACGATAATTATGATTTAGTTGCAATTTGATTTCAATCATAAATTATTAGTAGAGTGAACATTAAATGAAACCTGGTTTTCAAAACCAGTCAGGTTTGGCACTGAAGGATCACCATGAGCATAGATAGACAAAGTATTGCTTACCAAGCCTTGTTATTAGGTGGTTTTGCCACGCTTGCCACCGTGCTATTGGTATTGGGAAATCTCTTAACCCACGATACTATTTTAGAACGACATAAACAAGATTTGTTGGATTCTTTAAATCAAGTCATTGCTGCTGAACTTTATGATAATGATTTGCTTACTCAATCGTTGCAAATTGATGATAAAACCATTTATCGCGGTACTAAAAATGGTCGAGTCACCGCATTAGCCTGGCAAATCACTGCTCAAGGTTATGCAGGTGAAATTCAGGCATTGTTAGCCCTCAATCCTCAAGGTGAAATTTTAGGGGTTCGGGTATTGTTTCACAGTGAAACGCCTAATTTGGGTGACAAAGTTGAAGTGGCTAAAAGCGATTGGATTTTAGCGTTTAACGGTTTGTCTTTAGGTAATCCTAATATTGACCAATGGAAAGTTAAAAAAGACGGAGGACAATTTGATGCGTTTACTGGAGCAACTATTACCCCACGGGCGGTGGTCAAGGCAATTAAACAAGGGCTGTTATTTTTTCAAAAATACCGTGGTCAGTTAATGCATCTTGATAAGACAGAGGCACAATCATGAACAATCACTATTTGCGCATTGCTAAAGATGGTTTGTGGGACAATAATATCGTATTTGCCCAAGCTTTGGCTTTATGTCCTTTATTAGCAGTAACAGGCACTGCATCCAATGGATTGGGGATGGGCTTGGCGTCTACGTTGGTGTTGATGTTATCAGGTGGTTTAATTTCTTTATCACGTACATTAATCAGTCCCCAAGTGCGTATTCCTATTTTCGTATTAATCATTGCTGTGTTGGTTAGCTTGGTCGATATGTTTATCAACGCCTGGTTACATGATTTACATAAAGTATTGGGTTTATTTATTCCACTGATTGTGACTAATTGCGCTATTTTAGGTAGAGCAGAAGCCTTTGCTTCCCGTAATCCTGTGTTACCTGCCTTATTTGATGGTTTAATGATAGGTTTGGGTTTTACCTTGGCATTGGTCGTGTTAGGGGCAGCCCGTGAAGTGTTGGGCAGTGGCACTTTGTTTGCCAATGCTGCGTTGTTATTAGGGAGTTGGGCAACATTATTAGAAGTGACTTTGGTTTCTGATTATGCAGGATTTTTACTCATTGTCTTACCCCCGGGTGGTTTTTTGGTATTGGGCTTTTTATTAGCGGGCAAACGTGTGTTAGATAAACGGATAAACCAATTTCAACAACGGCGACAGGTAATAGTAACTGCAGAAGAGGCTACCTCATGAATATTGGCGTGGCGTATGCAGATAAATTCAAGCAACTATGGATGCAGCTAGAAGTGCCAGAAGACAGTACGGTAGAACAAGCGATTGAACATTCAAATATCTTAAAACAGTTCCCTGAGATTAATTTAAGCGAGCAAAAGGTCGGTATTTTTGGCAAAATAACTAAATTAACCGCTAAAGTTAAGGATGGTGATCGTATTGAAATTTATCGTCCCATTGTGGCTGCTCCTGAATTAGTTGAAAGACGCGATCAATAAGCATGTGCATGACCGAAATTTGCGGGTGCAGGTTTTCCTCGTTTTTTCCTTGTTCCACGCACCAGCGTCACTGCCATTAAGTTAAGGATTTTTTCAATTCGGAATGCAAGATTTATCTTGCCTGTGCAAACTAAAGTTTGCACTCCTACGAGCTTAATTTAATGGCACTGACGCACCAGCGTGGAATGGAACAAGGGTACGCACTAGCGTCTTCCTTTGATAAAACCGCTGGTGCGTTTCTTTTTCGTGACAGCGCTAGTGCGTTGTCACGAGTTAAAAATCTAATGATTTCAGAACAGTGGTTTTTTTGTTACCATGGTGATGGTTTTTTTGTTAACACAGTCAAGACGTTAAATTAAAGGAAAAAGCATAATGCTCAAAAAATTTCTAGTTTGCCTACTATTAGTTCCCCTTGCTATTTTTGCCTCTGCTCCTGCATTGGCAGCAAGTACGGAATTTCAAACCTACAGTTTTTACCCGTTTAAGGGAAGTACCCCACAGAACGGAGTTGTGTCTTTTCCCACTAATGTTATAAATGCTGTTGTTGTCATTCAATCGTTTGATGCTGATCCCTCCAATATTGGTGGTAGTGAAGTTATTTCAGTCGCGATCCAGAATGTTAGGGTTAGAGGCACTGAAGTGAGTTTTGATGTCATCATGGAAACTACAAATAATAAGGTTCCCAAGACAGTTGGGGTTGGGGTTATAGCCTTAGCCGAGTAGGGTTTGCATCGCGTGTTTGTTTGCGGTGCAAACGTGGAGGAATGTCAAGTTTTTTTCCTCGTGACTACGCATCAACGTCCATCCAAAAGGAGGGCGCTGGTGCGTCTGGTAATCATTCCATGCAGGTGCGTGGAACGAGGTCAAATTTGACTTTGGTATAATTTTAGTTATACCCTTAATTATTATGAAAACAGCAATCTCAATTCCAGATCCTATTTTCCAAGCAGCAGAAAATATGGCGCATCGTTTAGGTATGTCCCGAAGCGAATTATTTACTGTTGCTATGTCTGAATATATTCAATCCCATCAATGTCAAAATGTAACTGAATTGTTGAACAAAATATATGCAGATACAAAAGAGCCACTTGATTCTGAATTACTTTTGATGCAAGCAAGATCAATTACCAAGGAAGATTTATAAGTGCTGCGTGGTGAAATTTGGTGGGCATCCATGGTAGAACCGAGAGGGTCTGAACCTGGTTATCGTCGTCCTGTTGTGATTGTTTCATCGAATGCTTTCAACAAAAGCTTTATTCAAACTGTCATCGTTGCAGTCATTACCTCAAACCTGCGTTTAGCTGATGCACCAGGTAATTTTAAAATAACACTCACTGGCCTTTATCAAAAATCTGTCGTCAATATTTCCCAAATTATTACGCTTGACAAATTATTCCTCACTGAAAAAATAGGTAAACTTAATCAAAAACAGGTGACTTTACTAAATGATGGGACTAAACTAGTGCTTGATTATAAGTAAATAAGATTTACGCACTGATTTCCTAACCTATGGCGCAGAGTACCTGGTCTACATCATCACACATTGAAGTTTATTGGTACATTCAAGATTAATTCAACGTCTTCCAATGAAAATTAACCGACAGTACTCAAAATTAAAGATTGCCTACATAAGCATCGCTGTGCTTGTAGGGCATTTTTTTGCACTCATTCATTCGGTTGAACATCCTTTTCACGAAACATCAGACTCATGTGAAATATATTTTGTGCTTGAGCAATCAGGAAATGGCCTAGTTTGTGACTGCACTGCAATTATTTCTCCCATTTTTTATTCAAATAATCCTCGTGTAGATTTTGCAAGTTTATTCATTTCCTACACTCAAAATTTTTATCACATTCGAGCACCGCCCTTCTCTCTTTTAATCCGAAAATCATCTTAATTTCTGGTGTAATCGTAGATTGCGCTAAATCATTTTCTGTTTACGAGAGATTATTCTATGCGTATTAATAAAATACTTGTGGCAAGTATTGCTATTGCCATTTCAAATCCAACACTTGCTGCAGATGACATCGAATTACTCAGACAGCAGTTAAGCCACCTTAAGCAAGACTATGAACAGCGCATACATGCTTTAGAAGAGCGACTGAAAAAAGCAGAAACCAATGCTGAACAAGCTAACACTAAAGCTGCCCAAGTTGAAAAGAAAGTAGAACAAACGGAAACGCCGCGTGCGGCTTCCAATGCGCAAAATAGCTTTAACCCAGCAATAAGCTTAATTTTAGATGGCCGTTATGCTAGCTTCAATAATGAACCTGGTGACTATGAGCTACCAGGTTTTGCCTTGGGTAATGAAGCAAGTTTAGGGGAAGAAGGTATGTCGCTCGGTCATACAGAACTCACAGCCAGTGCTAATGTCGACAATCAATTTTATGGTCAAGCAACTCTGGCGATTCATGAACATGAAGGTAGTACGGAAGTAGAATTGGAAGAAGCGTTTATACAAACGTTGGGATTGGGAAACGGGCTGACCTTAAAAGCAGGGCGTTTTTTCTCAGCAATGGGTTACTTGAATGAGCAACATGAACATGCTTGGGATTTTGCTGATGCTCCGTTGATCTATCGTGGATTATTTGGCAACCAATTACGTGACGACGGTCTGCAAATCAGTTACATTGCACCCACTGACACATTTTTGCAATTGGGCGCAGAAGCGTTAAGAGGTAGCCGCTTTCCAGCCGGTGGTGAGCAAAGTGGTGTGGGTTCATGGACAATTTTTGCCAACGTCGGTGGCGATATTGGTATTGAACACAGTTGGTTGTTGGGACTCAGTCATTGGCAAGCCGATGACATTGAAGGGCGTACTAGTAGTGGTGGCCACAGTCATGTTGACCACGATCATGGTGAGGACGATCATGGTGACGAAGTGGTAGAAATTCCTTCATTCACTGGTAAGAGTAAAATCAGCGCCCTGGATTTAGTATACAAATGGTCGCCCAACGGTAATCCTAAGAACAGAAACCTTAAGCTTCAGTTTGAATATTTTGATCGCCGAGAAGATGGCACGATCTCACTCTTAAATAGCGATCCATTAGAAGTGACTAGTTATGATGGGCATCAAAAAGGTTGGTATACGCAAGCAGTGTATCAATTTATGCCGCAATGGCGGACAGGACTGCGTTATGACCAACTAGACAGTGATAATTCTGGTGCTGAGATGGACTTGTTGGGCGAAGCAGGTTTGGATAATGAGGGCCATACACCCAAGCGTTATAGTGCGATGTTGGAATGGATCCCCAGTGAGTTTAGTCGAATTCGGCTACAATTCAATCGGGATAAGTCATATGAAGAATCTGATAACCAAATCTTTTTACAATATACCCATAGTTTGGGTAGTCACGGTGCGCACCAGTACTAAGGGGAAACAACGTGTTACATCAATGGAACAAACTAGTTGTATTTGCACTGTTTTTTGCATGGTTTAATCTCGCTCATGCTGAGATGCGGGTACTTGCTTGCGAACCCGAATGGTCTGCATTAGCTAAGTCGTTGGGAGGTGAACACTTAACGATTTACACGGCAACCACCAATCAGCAAGACCCACATCATATTCAAGCGCGTCCAAGCTTGATTGCCAAAGCGCGTCGTGCCGATTTGTTGATATGCACGGGGGCGGAGCTTGAAATTGGTTGGTTGCCCTTATTGTTACGTAAATCTGGCAACGGAAACATCCAACCTGGGCAGTCTGGCCATTTTATGGCAACGGATTATGTGACCTTGCTTGAAAAGCCGACGGTGCTGGATCGTAGTGAGGGCGATATTCACTCAGCAGGTAATCCTCATATTCACCTTGATCCTGATCGCATCTTGCAAGTGGCAACCCACTTAAGTCGTACATTGATAAAACTTGATCCATCCAATCAGTCGGATTATCAGCAAAAATTAACATCGTTTACGCAAGTATGGCAAAACAAGATTAGTGAATGGAACAAACAAGTTCAGTCGATAAAAGGAAAGCCAATCGTTGTACATCATAACAGTTGGGTCTATTTCCAACGATGGTCAGGTTTAAATCA
Organism: Thiotrichaceae bacterium; assembly: GCA_016745055.1. Lineage (GTDB taxonomy): Bacteria > Pseudomonadota > Gammaproteobacteria > Beggiatoales > Beggiatoaceae > JADGDF01. The sequence goes on from JADGDF010000101.1 coordinate 10,125, forward strand.
AGTCGCGACATTAGAACTCAAACCTGGCATTCCACCTACGACTTCCCATTTGAGTCAATTACTTTCCAACTTGCAACAAACCCCTGCTCTGATGATTATCTACGCTCGTTACCAGGATAGCAAAGCAGCACACTGGTTATCACAGAAAACAGGTATCCCCGTCGTTGCACTAGATTTTAGCCCAGGCCTAGATGAAACCATGGTTCAGTGGTTTGATCGACTCATCAACCAAATTTTGGAGACAACCACATGATGGATGGGTTGGATTTAACCATCCTAGGACCAGCGTTTGTTGCTGGTCTGTTGGTATTGGTTAGCCATGTGCCATTAGGCCAAGAAGTGCTAAAGCGCGGTATCATTTTTATTGATCTAGCTATTGCTCAGATTGCTGGATTAGGGGTTATCCTTGCATCACATTTAGGATTTGACACACATGGCTGGGAAGTGCAACTCATTGCAATAAGCAGCGCTTTGATCGGTGCATGGGGATTAAGCCTACTGGAAAAGCATCAACCGCAGATACAAGAAGCACTGATCGGTGTTTCTTTCATATTGGCCGCAACAGGCAGTATTTTATTGCTGACAGACAATCCACATGGTGGTGAGAAACTCAAAGAGTTATTGGTTGGACAAATTCTGTGGATTACATGGGAACAGCTCATACCGCTTGCCATAGTGACTGGGCTGATATTGTTACTATGGTTCAAGAGCAATAAGCAAATAATGTTTTATTTATTGTTTGCCGTTGCTGTGACCAGTTCAGTACAGCTCGTTGGTGTCTATTTAGTCTTTGCCAGCCTCATTATTCCAGCACTAGGAAGCCGTGGTTATACGGGAAGAACCTCTTTGGGATTGGGATATGTCATAGGCCTACTTGGATATGGACTGGGCTTAATTTTATCGTCAATTTTAGACCTACCAAGTGGTGCTGTCATTGTTTGGATGATTGGAATAATAGCACTTTTACCACGTTTTTTTGTCAAGAATATGAAAATTACTTAACAAAATAAACTCAAACCAAGGTAGATTGCAAAGCTCTGCTTTGCGAGATGGGAAGCTGAGCTTCCCATTCATACACGTTTAAAAGGAGTTTGGGAGCGAGGGAATTACAAACTTTGACCCACATTTCTGAATTACTTTTGATGCAAGCAAGATCAATTACCAAGGAAGATTTATAAGTGCTGCGTGGTGAAATTTGGTGGGCATCCATGGTAGAACCGAGAGGGTCTGAACCTGGTTATCGTCGTCCTGTTGTGATTGTTTCATCGAATGCTTTCAACAAAAGCCTTATTCAAACTGTCATCGTTGCAGTCATCACCTCAAACCTGCGTTTAGCTGATGCGCCAGGTAATTTTAAAATAACACTCGCTGGCCTTTATCAAAAATCTGTCGTCAATATTTCCCAAATTATTACACTTGATAAATCATTCCTTACTGAAAAAATAGGTAAACTTAATCAAAAACAGGTGACTTTACTAAATGATGGAATCAAACTAGTGCTTGATATATAAGAATATTATAGTTCACACAGCCAGGTAGGGTCGGCAAACATCCTTTTATTTGCCCACTTCCCCACCTATATGGATTGTTTCTGATTGTTCTCTCACTCTGGCGTGGGAGTGTGTATCCACGCTTCTGCGGTGACGGTGACAATTAATGACTTGACGCTGGAGCGTCAAGGTATGCATTCCCTCGCTGGAACGTGAGAACGAGATAAATTTCCTATATTTATTGTGGTATGTAACTTGCTGCAGGAAATCTTATCATCCTACCTTGTTACATCATTATGTCACATTCAAGTGTTATAGCGGCGACTGACTTACGCGAAATTATTCAACAATTTTTACAAAATCCCCCTTCTGGAACACCCAAAGAAATTATTGACAGTTTCACGGGTTTGGATACCGGACAGTATTTATCGCCTAAATTATTTCTGCAAATCGTTGAACAAGCCCCCATTGCTATTTCTATCACCGATCCATCCGCTAATATTTTGTATGTCAATCAATCCTTTGAAAAATTAACGGGCTATCCAAGACTCGAAGTTTTACAACAGAATGAATCCATTTTATCCAGCGCTTCCACGCCTGTCAGTATTTATCAAGATTTGTGGAAAACTATTAAAAGCAATCGTGTATGGCAAGGCGACTTAGTTAACTCGCGTAAAAATGGGGAAGAATATCCTGCAGAATTAATCGTATCTCCGGTTTTAAATGCTAATGGACAGATTAGTTATTACCTCGGTATGCACCGTGATATTACAGAAGTGCACCAACTTGGACAGCGATTAAAATTTCAGAAGAATTTGAATGAAGCAGTGTTGAATGCTGTGCCGATGATCGTTGCTTTGCTAGGCTCAAACCGTGAAATATTAATGGATAATGATGCCTATAAAGCATTATTAGGTGATTTTAAAGGCATTGAACCTGCACACTTATTAATTGAAGCATTAGAACAACAGTTAGATATTAACCTCAGTACGATGTGCCAACAAGCAGAGGGGAGCTTTCGAAATATTGAAGTGCGTTTAGACCCACCCAATCGTCCACCGCGTTGGTTTGCTTGTTCAGGAACACGCGTCAGCGAATTAGATGAAGCCGCGCGCCATTATTTTAAACAATCCACCTCGCGTTGTTGTTTGTTGTTAACGGCTAATGAAATTACCCAAAGTCGACAACGACTGCACCAAGCACGGGTGAACATGCTACGTACCAATGTCGCAGAACAACAAATCATGCATAGTATGCAAGAAGCAGTGTTAGCAGCTATTTATAAATTACAAGCACCATTGAATGTGATTAAAGCAGCATTAGCGATTTCTGAGCAACACGATAAAAACGACTCGCTTTACCATGCCCTAGAGCAGGCATTTATTACGGGTGAGCAAGCCATAGACAGTTTGCAAGCCGTGTTGCCCCAAAATAGCCCTGAGCAAAATAGTTCAATCAATATGAATGAACTCTTGGAAGAAGTGCTGCATTTGGGCACTGAACAGTTATTAGCGGCAGGCATCACCATTGATTGGAAAACAATCCCTGTCTTGCCTGCTTATATTGGTAAAACCAATGCGTTACGTAATGTGTTCAAATATTTATTGGATAATGCCATTCAAGCCGTCATTGAATCGGGGCATGACTACCGCTTTATTTGTGTGCAAACAGCGATAGATAATCATGAATTGGTCATTCAAATCAGCGATACTGGGGTAGGCATTGCTGTCGCCCATCAGCACAAAATGTTTGAACCCTTCTTTTGTGGTTGGCAACACAATAAATCTCATGCTGGTTTAGGGTTAACGATGGCACAAGAAATCGTCAACGACCATGGGGGTAGCTTAACCCTTGATCCTGATTATATCAGTGGTTGCCGCATGATCGTAAGACTACCTCTTGGGGAAATCTCATGAGTTTATTTGATGATGACTTTACTTCTAACAAAAGCATGATGGCGATAGAGCTGGAAAGCTTATATCGTGTCAGCCAAGTATTAAGTCAAAGTTTGGATTTCAATGAAACGTTAACCGAAGTATTAACGGTGTTACATGATACTACGGGATTGCATCACGGTATGATTTCCATTTTGGATGATGACAGTGGCGACTTATTGGTGTCTGCCTTACATCAAAATCCTATGCCTTTTAAATCAGTGCGTTATAAATCGGGCGAAGGGATTATTGGCCAAATTTTAGAACAGGGTGAAGCTATTATCATTGAACGTTTGGTTGAAGACTCCCGTTTTCTTGATCGTTATGGTGTTTATGACCGTGAGTTACCGTTTATTGGTGTGCCCATTGCCATTGGTGAAAAAATTGCGGGCGTATTGGCCGCACAACCGATTAAAAACTTATATCAATTAGACAAGCAACGACATTTTCTGCAAATGATTGCCAATCTCGTTGGACAAAGCGTACGTTTAGCCAAACAAGTGGAAGCGCAACAACTGGAATTAAAAACCGAGCGTGATTTATTACGGCGCGAAGTGCGTGGCAAACATAGTTTTTCCAACATTATTGGCCATAGCCGACGTATGGAATTGATTTTTGAACAAGTGCGTCAAGTGGCCAAATGGAATACCACTGTATTAATTCGAGGGGAGTCGGGGACAGGTAAAGAATTGATTGCTAACGCAATTCATTATAATTCACCGAGAGTAAACAGGGCGTTTATCAAACTCAATTGTGCCGCGTTGCCAGACAATTTATTAGAGTCAGAATTATTTGGTCATGAAAAAGGCGCATTTACGGGTGCAGTAAACCAACGTAAAGGCCGTTTTGAACTAGCGCATGGAGGGACGATTTTTCTTGACGAAATCGGTGAAATTAATTCCACTTTCCAAGCGAAGCTATTACGGGTGTTACAGGAAGGAGAGTTTGAGCGAGTAGGTGGCATTAAATCTCTCAAAGTTGATGTACGGGTGATTGCGGCTACCAATAAAAACTTGGAAAATGAAGTCCAAGCGGGGCATTTTCGAGATGATTTATATTATCGCCTGAACGTCATGTCTATTGATATGCCCTCATTACGCGAGAGAGCAGAAGATATTCCTGAGTTAGCCCGTTTTCTAGTGAATAAAATTGCTAAAAATCAGCAACGTAAACTGTCTATCGCAGACAATGCGATTAGTTTACTGATGCGTTATGACTGGCCAGGGAATGTGCGTGAACTGGAAAACTGTCTGGAACGAGCTGCGGTGATGAGCGAAACCGGTGAAATTGATCAACGTGCAGTCAGTTTAGCTGGATTACAAAGCAACAGTCAATTAATGGATTATCCCACGCATCAGCGAGTAGATTTAAATGACCCTGATTTAGATGAGCGCGAACGGGTAATTGCGGCTTTAGAACAAGTCGGTTGGGTACAAGCCAAAGCGGCTCGTTTATTGGGTATGACGCCGCGTCAAATTGGTTATCGTATTCAGACGTTGAATATTAAAGTGAAGCAGATTTAGTTGTAATGTTGTAGGGAATATGAGTAAAATAACACTCATTGAAGGACTTAACTCGTTACCAAGCTCTGCTTGGTAATGCCTGCCAGCAAAGCTCTGCTTTGCGAGTCGGGAAGCAGAGCTTGGGAGCGAGAAAATCGTTAACTTCCACGACCATCAAGTGCCTTAATGACTGTTTGTGCAAGATCAGAACTAATTTCTCCACTTTTTGATAGTTCAATTGCGCTGCCTGCAAGAGTTTTATAATCATCCAGAGATAAAGAATTTGGATTATTCTTAAATTTTTCCCAAAGGCTTAGAAATCCTTCTTTTGATACATAAGCCATTTTAAATTCCTCCAATTACAGTTCATAAGCTACAATATATGGTGAAATCTAGCTGTTTACTAGCCTCAAAAAATACCTAAAATCTCCCCAAAAAGGAACATCTTATGCAAATTTCTGAAAAATTAAGATTGTTACGTCAATCTAAAAACTTAAGTCAAGAAGAGTTAGCAGAACAATTAGGTTGGGGAGTAAAAACTTACGCAAAAATTGAACGTGGAGAAACAAACGTAAAATTAGATAAACTGGAAAAAATTGCGGAAGTGTTGAATATTGATTTGAGTGAACTAATTGATAATACTGATAAAAATATATTAAATGTTGTTGAAAATTGTAATCACCAAAGTAATAATCAGCATTGTATTATTTTAACCGAAACCCAATGTGCTCACGAATTAGAAAAAGCCCAATTATTGTTGCAGGAACGTGATAAAGAAATAGAAAATCTAAAGCAACAAATTTTACAACAACAAGAAATTATTACTCTCCTTAAAAAGGAACATCATGATAGTCAAAGCAGTGAAACGTAATCTAACCAAATTTCGTCGTCTAGGGGTAGCATTACTGTGATAATTTGGGATGATACAAAAAATCAAAAACTAAAAGCAGAAAGAAATATTTCTTTTGAGCAAATTTCAGCTATTATTTTACAAAAAGCGTATC